>CAIUAY010000054.1 GCA_903897335.1 uncultured Chromatium sp.
CATGCCACTGCCGACGCACGAGGTCGATCTGGTGCGAGTCGTTCTTGTCCAGCACGGTTCGTCGAACAGGAGGTCGCCGTACGCCGTCGCGACCACCTCGGCGGCCACGGTCTCCCACAGGGCGCGGGGCGTGACCCGATCCCCGCGCAGGTGGCGGTTGATCGCGTCGTGGCTGAACGCCTCGCAATGGTCGGCGAAATTCGTCAGCGTGTCGTTGATCTGGCTGACCAGCAGATATTGACAGTAGGCCAAGCGTGTCATGGGTGTCTTCATGCTCGCCAAGTTACAGTACATTCAGCCGTTTTGCGTAAGTCCTAAGGGATTGACGCTCATCGACACCCCCGGACTGGGCGGCTTGTTCAAATCCCACGCCGAGATTCTGTGGCGCTATGCCCCGGTGGCGGATGCGGTGTTCTTCGTGCTCGATTCGGTCGAGGCGGTGGCCAGCCGCCCCGAGATGGACGCCTTGGAACGGCTGCGAAAGATGACACCGCTGTTGTTTTTCGTGCAGACCAAGACTGACCTGTCACCCCAGGAACAGTGGCGCGAGTGGCAGACGCGCAACCTCGGCATCCTGGCCGAAACCCTGCAAGTCCCGCAGGAGACGCTGCGCTACTTTCCGCTCAGCGCCAAGCTCAAGCAGCAGGCAGCGGACAAGCGGCAATCCACTGAGTTGCTCCGCGACAGCGGCTACGAGGCGCTTCTGCACTTCATCCAGACGGATCTGATGGCCTTCAAGGATGCCTATCTGGCCAGCCAGCTCGTCACGGCACTGGCCGCCGAGGTTAAGTCTGCTCAACCAGCGCGGCACCCAGCAATGGCGGGCCTTGACCGCCAAGACCCAGGAGGATTTAAACGCCCTCGATCAAGACGCGCTCACCGCACGCAACGCCTTTCGGCAGTGGAAAGAGTCGACGTATCGCGAGATCAAGGCTGAGTTCGGCTTCAAATCCAAAGAGCTAAAGCGCGAACACGAGAGCGACCTACAGAACCGGCTTGATCCCAGTGCGACGGGGCCGATTGTCGGTTCGCTCATGATCGAGCTGCGCGCATCGACGGCAACCGCTGACCTGTTAGCGCAGGCACTCGACGACTTGCGCTCCGAGCTGATTAATCGTTGTGCCCGCGAACTGTTCGACATCCATGACACTTACCAGCAGCGGATGCGGACACTGATCGCCATGACGACGGAGCGCATGGGTGCCTCGTTACCGATCTCGCTGGAGATTCGCACAGAGGGATTGAGGATCGACCGTGACTTGCCGCCAGCGGATGACTCGTTACATTGGTGGCATGATCAGACGCTGCCGATGGTTGGGGGAGCCGCGATGGCCTCGGCGCTGACCGGTTACACTTTGGCTGGCATAAGTGTCATGTTTGCGCCCGTCGCGGCGCCGATTGTCGTCGTCACGATGATCGGCTCCATGATTGCCGGAATCTTTTTCTCGCGCGAGGCGGTCGCAGACAAGCGCCGCGAGAAGGTCTTGGTCAATCTTGAGAAAGCGCTGGTCGAAAACATCAAGCGCGCCCAGCGTCAGGCCACCCAGCAATTCAATGGATTGGCGGATCGCTTTGACTATGCGGCAAGTGGTGCGTTCGATCAGGTACTCCAGATCCGCACGGCGAACCTAGACCATCAGGTCGCCCAGATTTCGCTGGCTCGCCGACAGACCGCCGAGGAAAAATCCGCCCTGGCCGAGGAGATCAAGGAGCGACTGACGCGACTGGCGGCGCTGATCCAGGACATCGACCAAGCGCAACGCAGCGCCCGTGACCCGGCATGACATGGAAGAGACCGCGCGTCATCCGTCCGGTACGGACAGCACCATCGGCTTTTCCTACGCCGCCTTTGAAACCCTGGTGCGTGAATTCGCCGAATCGGTTCCGGCGCTGCTCTTGCAGCACCGCGAGACCGCCGATCTGGCGTTCGCTGTCGAGCGTCTGGGGTTGGTCGACAGCCTCCGAACCCGCTTCACAGTCGCCATCATCGGCCAGATGCGCGTCTGTAAATCAACGCTGCTCAACGCACTCATTGGCCGCCGTCTGGCTCCGACTGGCGTCAGCGAAACAACCGCCACCGTCAACTGGTTCCGTCATGGCGAGGGCGACCGCTGTGAGCGCTTCCGGGTGCATTGGAACGATGGCAGCAGCGAGGATCATCCTCTGGAGGCGGTGGCACAGTGGCTGGGGCAATCCGACCATGCCACACGCACCCAGGCGTTGGACTTCTTCGCCGATTCTCCTTTTCTGCGTGTGGCGAATATCGTCGACACCCCCGGCACCCGCAGTGTGCTGAACACGCACGAAGCGACGGTGCGCGGTTTTCTGGCCGAGCGACTGGAGGCCGAGACCCTGCACCACGGCGGTCGAGCCGATGCGATCATCTATGTCATCAACCCGGTGGCGCGTCAGGATGACCGCGACCTGCTTGCGCTGTTCGAGGAACGCACCCGCCCGCCCGGCGCCTCGGCCTTACAACAGCATCGCCGTGATGCAGAAGTGGGAGCATCTGGAGGATGGCGGCGAGGCGCTCCAGGCCGCGCAACGCAAATGCCAGCGCCTGCGGGTGCAACTGGAAGGCAAGGTGGCCGAGGTCATCCCCGTCAGCGGCATGCTCGCCCTGCTGGCTGCCGAGCAGTCGCCGTCTGGGATCAGGTCGCGCGCCTCGCCACGGCCAGCCACGCCGATGTGTTGGACGATCTGCTACTGTCTGACGACTACTTCTGTCGCGATCACCCCGCCGCCCCGCTAGACAGCGCCACGCGACGCGCTCTGCTGGAACGCCTGTCTTGGCCCGCACTGCGTTTCTGTCTCCAACTCGCCCATCAGAAACAGATCGACCAGGGCGCGGCGCTGTTGCAACAGGTCCGCGACGCCAGCGGGATCGACCGACTGCAACAGGTTCTACAGGCGCGGTTCTTCGCGCTTAGTGGCTTGATCAAAGCTGGGACCGTCCTGCGCAAAGCCTGGCAACCCTGCGACCAGGCGCTGTTGACGCTGCGCGACCTGACCGAGCGGCGGCACAGCGCGTTGCAGCGTGCCGACCAGGCCGCCGCACTGGTGCAGGGTCTGATGGGTTCCACGCCAGCATTGCGGCTGGTTCTGGACTATGTGACCGACTCCAAATCAGCCGTCGCGAACGAGCAACAGCGAGTCGAGGCGACCTGGAACCAGCTCGACCGGATCCGCACGCGGGTCGAGCAGGGCTTTCGTTTTCTCGATGCCGATCTTGCGTATCTGGAACAGTTGGAGCAGCTTGGCTCAGACGAGCTGCCCGATCCCGCAGAGCGCGCCGAACTGCGCCGTCTGTTCGGGGGCAATGGCTCCAGCATTCAGCAACGGCTGGGTCTGGCGCCAGACACGCCACTGGATGCCGCGATTGAGGATCAGGTGTGGGATCGGCGCGATGCGTGGGCGACACGGCGCGTGCAGGCATCCCGTGGTCTGGCACCGCTCTGCGCACATGCCAGCGACTGTCTGGATCGAATCCTGGAACATCTCGACCATCAAACTCGCCATTGACCCGCAGGAATTGACTCATGTCAGCCACCATCGCCATCGACTTCGGTACCAGCCGCACCAAGCTGGCCTATCTGGACGACACCACCGGGCGACCGGAGCTGATGCGTCTGGGTCAGCGCGACGATCCATTCATTCCCTCGCTTTTCTACCTGGAGCGCGACAGCGAGCGGGTGCTGTTGGGTGACGACGCCGAGGCGATGCTGGAGCAGGATCCTGCCGGAGTAGTGGATGTCCTCAAACGCAAACTGCATGAGGCCAATGTGCGGGCCAACCGGCGCAAGGTGACGCCGCTGGATCTGATGACACGGCTATTGAGCGAACTGCGCACCCGCGCCGGACGGGAGGTGGCGGCTTTCGGTGGCCAGTGTGCCACCACGGTGCATCTGACCGTGCCGGCTATTTACGGGCCGTCCCAGGCTCGCTTATTGCGCGACGCCGCCGGGCAGGCCGGCTTCACTGAGGTGATGCTAGTCCCCGAACCGGTTGCCGCCGCGCGGGCCTGGCTCGCTCAAGCAAGCGGCACCTCAGCCGGCGTGGTCGTCTTCGACTGCGGTGGCGGGACGATTGACTGGGCCTATCTGCGCCGCGACGCGGAAGATTTCCGCCTCGTGCCGGAATGTCCGCCCGGTGGTGATCAGGTGGGCGGTTACGACCTCGACCGGGAACTGCTCGCTCGGGTGGAAGACCTGCTGGATGACGCGGTTCTTGACGAGTTGCGCGGACAGGAAATTCAGTCTCTCCAGGCGATCCGGGTGGTCAAGGAGCGCTACTGTCGGGGCTTGCCCTTGCAGCCGCTGCGGATCGGGGGTCGCCAAGTGCTGCTGTCGCCGTCAGACATCGAGAGCGCCTTCGCGGCGCGTTTCATCGGCCATGCCTGCGAGGGTCTCAAGGGTTATCTGGCTCAGGTGCATGCGGTCAGCGACCCGGATCAACCGCCGGTGCTGCTGGTCGGTGGCAGTGCCCGCATCAAGGGTCTGCGCGAGGCCATCGAACAGGATTGCGGGTGTGAGACGGTTTGGTGGGAACGTGCGGATTATGCCACCGTGCTTGGGGGCGTACCGGGAGCGGGGCCTCGTTCGAGAGAAACCCCTGAAGGGCCGGATCAGTCCCAGAAGAAGCCAAGAAGCACACCAATCAAGTCCGAGGAAACGATTCGGCGGCCCGACCATAAGTCATCGGAATTCCTGTTGGGAGGTCGCTATCGGGACAACGGCGATGGCACAGTGACCGATGTTGAAACGGGCCTGCAATGGATGCGTTGTTCATTGGGGCAGAAATGGAAGGGTAGTACCTGTGTCGGTGAAGCAGGTGTCAAGTCCCGTGAGATTATAGACCCGCTTTTTGAAGCGTTCGGGGCATGTTTGTTGCCAGTCTTTGAGTGCTTGAATCGGTGCGATGTGTCCCAGCGCCTTTTGCGGGATCTGGTGATTGTATAACCTCACATAGCCGG
>CAIUAY010000055.1 GCA_903897335.1 uncultured Chromatium sp.
CCGCAGAATCCAGCGTACATACCCCGCCGGGGCTGGTGTGCGACACACTAATCTCCTTGCGCAGCAAGGCTTTCCGGTCTGTCCATGTCCTCGGCGATCCGCGTCACGCGATACTTGATGGTCGGCATGGTCATCTCCAAGCGGGGGGATAGCCCATGCACGCACACTATCTATTTGATTAGATTGCCTAACTACTAGCATCAGTGTGCTAACGCTTGCCGAGGATCGCGTCAGGCCATGTTTCCGTCACTGCCAGAGAACACTAACCATGATTGAACCCGCTGCACTCGTTGCCTACTGCGACCAGTTACTCGATGCCCCGCGCTTTGCTGATTATGCTCCAAACGGATTACAGGTTGAGGGTGAGCGACCGGTACGTCGACTGATTAGCGGCGTGACCGCCTGCGCCGCGCTCATCGCGGCGGCATGTGAGGCACAGGCCGATGCCATTCTGGTTCATCACGGCTGGTTCTGGAAACATGAAAATCCGTGCCTGACCGGGATAAAGGGTTTCCGCGCAAGGAGATTGCTCAACGCGGGCATCAGTCTCATCGCCTATCATCTGCCACTCGATGCACATTCCGAGATGGGTAATAACGTGACGCTTGGCAGGCAGCTTGGATTCATGGAGATGGAACCAACCACGCTGGCGAATGGTCTCGTGTGGGTCGGTCGGCTATCGACTTCGGTCTTGCCCGAAGCATTTGCTGAACAGGTATCACGACAGCTTGATCGCCGGGTGACGCTGGTCGGGGAGCGGCGCGAGCCCGTGACGCGGATTGCCTGGTGTACGGGTGGCGGGCAGGGTTATCTCCAGTCAGCGGCGGCACTGGGGATCGACGCCTTTATAAGCGGCGAGCTATCCGAGCAAACCGCGCATGAGGCGCGTGAGCTTGGGATCTGTTATCTCGCCGCTGGTCATCATGCGACCGAGCGGTATGGGGTGCAGGCACTGGGAGCGCATCTGGCCGAACGTTTCGACCTGCAGCAGACGTTTATCGAGATTGACAATCCAGCCTAGACAGACTCAGGGGCTACGAAAGACTGGCCGAAAATCAGCCTGAATTTGGTATTTCCTTGACCTGTCTTGCTGGAATCGAAGAGAATGCACGGTCGATTTTGCAGATAATCGTCACATTCTTATTTTCCACCTGAACGTTTCATCCAAGCTGTGTGGGGGTACTCGCCGAACATGCGGTCGGTGTACCGCTTGACTCAGCCGGGGGATATTGGACTATGAGCGCGGAAGGCGTGAACAAAATGAGGCGACGAGTGCTCGTTGCCGCAACCAGCGTGGTCGGTGCCGTGGGTGCCGGTTACGCGCTTGTCCCGTTCGTCGCATCGATGAACCCGAGCGCTCGCGCCCGGGCCGCCGGTGCGCCGGTCGAGGCAGATATCAGCAAACTGGAGCCTGGTGCGCTGTTGCGCGTCAAATGGCGCGGCAAACCGGTCTGGGTGGTGCATCGCACGCCGGAGATGATCGCGGCGCTGGCCAGCAATGACCCCAAGCTGGTTGATCCGAAATCTGAAGTGGATCATCAGCCTGCTTACTGCAAAAATCCGACACGATCCATCAAACCGGAATACCTGGTCGCCATCGGCATCTGCACCCATCTGGGCTGCTCGCCAACCTACCGTCCGGAATTTGCCCCCGACGATCTGGGTGCTGACTGGAAAGGCGGGTTCCATTGTCCCTGTCATGGGTCGCGGTTCGATCTGGCAGCGCGCGTGTTCAAAAACGTCCCGGCACCGACCAATTTGTGGATTCCGAAGCACACCTATCTCAACGCCACCACCATCCTGGTTGGTGAAGATCGGGGAGGAGCGGCCTGATGAGCGCGGAAAAGACTGAAAACCTGAGCTGGATTGACAAACGTTTTCCGCTGACCGAGACCTGGCGCGCCCATCTCTCCGAATACTATGCGCCGAAAAACCTGAATTTCTGGTCGTTCTTTGGCTCGCTGGCTATCCTGACCCTGGTGATCCAGATCGTTACAGGCATCTGGCTGGCCATGAACTACAAACCCGATGCGACTCTGGCTTTTGCTTCAGTCGAGTACATCATGCGCGATGTTGACTGGGGCTGGCTGATTCGCTATATGCATTCGACTGGCGCCTCGATGTTCTTTATCGTCATCTATCTGCACATGTTCCGTGCGCTGCTCTGGGGTTCGTACCGCAAGCCGCGTGAACTGCTGTGGATCATCGGCGTCATCATTTACCTGGCGATGATGGCGACGGCCTTCTTTGGCTATCTGCTCCCATGGGGTCAGATGTCCTACTGGGGCGCACAGGTCATCGTGAATCTGTTCGCCGCCGTGCCGGTCATCGGTGACGATCTTTCGGTCTGGGTGCGTGGTGACTATGTTATTTCAGACGTGACCCTGAACCGCTTCTTTGCCTTCCACTTCCTGATACCCTTCGTGCTGGCCGGACTGGTGTTCCTGCACATCGTCGCACTGCATCATGTCGGTTCGAACAACCCTGACGGCATCGAGATCAAAGATGGACCGAAAGGCAATCGCTGGAGCGATAAGGCGCCTGCTGATGGCATTCCCTTCCATCCTTATTACACCGTCAAGGATTTCATGGGCGTGGTAGTTTTTCTGGCGCTGTTCAGCTTGGTGATGTTCTACGCGCCGACCATGGGTGGCATTTTCCTGGAAGCGCCCAACTTCCAGCCGGCTAATCCAATGCTGACGCCGCCGCACATTGCGCCAGTCTGGTATTTCACACCTTATTACGCGATGTTACGTGCCGTGCCGCCGATGTGGGGATCGCAGTTTCCCGGCGTGGTGGTGATGTTTGGCGCCATCCTGATTTTCTTCGTGCTGCCCTGGCTCGACCGCAGTCCGGTAAAATCGATCCGTTACAAGGGGCCGATTTTCAAAGTGGCGCTGGCAATCTTTGCCGTGTCATTTGTCGTCCTTGCCTGGTTAGGGATGCAGCCGGCGTCGGCGCTTTCCACGCTACTCGCGCAGATTTTCACCGTGCTGTATTTCGCCTTCTTCCTGCTGATGCCGATCTACAGCTCGCTGGATAAGACCAAGCCCGTTCCGGAGAGGGTGACCTCATGAGAAAGCTGATCATTGCCTCCCTGCTGCTGTTCGCGCCAGCTATGCTTCCGGCAGCCGAAGGGCCGCCTTTGCAAAAAGCGCACATCGATTTGCACGATCAGGCGTCGCTCCAGCGTGGTGCGAAATACTTCGTTAACTATTGTATGGGCTGTCACTCGTTACAGTACATGCGCTACAACCGTCTGGCGGCGGATCTTGGCATCGACGAAATCAGTTTGCGTGAAAATCTGTTGTTCGGTGATGCCAAGCCGGGCGATCTGATGGAAAACGCGATGCGTCCGGAAGACAAATTGAAGTGGTTTGGCGTCGTGGTGCCAGACTTGACACTGGTCACCCGCTGGCGTTCGCCAGACTGGGTGTATACCTACCTGAAAAGCTTCTATCTGGATCCAACACGTCCCTTTGGCGTGAACAATGTGCTGTTCCCACTCGTCGGCATGCCGCATGCGCTGGGAGATCTACAGGGGCAACAGGAGCCTGAGTTTGTCAAAGATGCCGCAGGGAAGCCCATGGTTGAAGGCGTCAAGCTGATCAAGCAAGGCTTGCTGTCACCCAAGGAATACGATGCCATGGTTCGTGACATCACAGCCTTCCTGACCTATGCCGGTGAACCTATCCAACTGGAGCGTCAACGGCTCGGCTTTTATGTGCTGTTGTTCCTGGCATTCCTGTTCGTCATTGCGTATTACATGAAGAAAGAATTCTGGAAAGACGTTCACTAGCCGTTGCGTGATCAGGCGACCCTTGATTTGGGGGTCGCCAATATTTTAGAAAAGGCAGGTGCCTGGTTTAAGCCTGCCGCTTTTCTTTCAAGCCGTTCCCACGCCCGACACATCGCACAACCTGCCACGCTCATGACCCGTCTGCGTCATGCTCTGACTCCAGATTCAAGCCCGATAAGCTGATGGCAGCGACAATGCTGGATGCAATCAATTCATGTGTAGAAAAACGCCATGTGACGCCGTTGCTAGGGGGTATACTGATCTGCTAACAGTTTCCCTGTCTCAATGGTCGTTTTCCTGACTGATAGACATGAATTCAAGCCGATGCACAATTCTCTGTGCCGGTTTTCCAAGGCAGTCAACCCGGAATGGTTGGCCATCTGTCTTTATCGAGCCCTGCCGGGCTCAGCCTCAGTGCTGGAGAAGGGAAGTATGGCAGTGGCTGCAAGCAGACGAGCTCTCATGACATTATTTTCCGATCCTGTTTGTCCTTACTGTCACCGGGTCAGAATGGTGCTGGCTGAAAAAGGGATTGCAGTGGATGTCGTCGATGTCGACGCCCATGCCTTACCCGATGAAGTCATGGACTTTAATCCCTATGGCACGGTGCCCACCTTTGTCGACCGGGATCTGCGTCTCTATGAGTCGCGGATCATCATGGAATATCTTGACGAGCGTTTCCCGCATCCACCGCTGCTGCCGGTTGATCCGGTCTCGCGTGCCAGCGCACGCCTGTTCATGTACCGCATTGATCATGACTGGTACAGCCTCATGAGACGCATCCTCAAAGGAGAAGGTGATGAGGTTGTTCAGGCACGCCGCGAGCTACGTGAGAGTCTGATCGTGACCGCGCCGGTCTTTGCGGCACACGCCTTTTTCATGAGTGACGAATTCTCGCTGGTCGACTGCTGTGTCGCGCCCCTACTCTGGCGCCTGCCGGTGCTGGGGATCGAGTTGCCGTCACAGGCCGACTCGATCAATGTCTACAAAAAGCGGATCTTTGCCTGGGATGCCTTCCGCCAGAGTCTCACCGAGGCGGAAAAGGAGATGATTACGGATCTCATACGATGAATTCAAAAACCGAAACGATGACATCGAGCAAACCCTATCTGATCCGCGCCATCCATGACTGGATTCTGGTCAATCAGATGACTCCGCATCTCGTGGTGGATGCCAATTATCCGTCAACACAAGTTCCCATGGAGTTTGTCGATGACGGACGGATCGTTCTCAATATCTCACCCGGCGCAGTTCACGGCCTGGTTATCGGCAATGACTGGATTGCATTCAATGCCCGTTTCGGGGGTATTGCGCGTGAGGTGATGGTGCCGATTGAAGCGGTTGTCGGGATTTTTACCCGCGAGAACGGGCAGGGCATGGTCTTCCCGGATCCGGTCTATCCCGACACGGTTCCAGCCAATGTCGAACAAACATCAAGGTCATCGCTGAAAGCGGTTGCAGACACTAACCCTGATACGAATCGACCAGCCTTCCCAGAAACCGTGACCGGCAAGGAAAAAGGCAAGGGCGGCGGCCCAGCGCTCAAGATCGTCAAATAAGCGGCTCGCCCAATAATCCGCATCTGAGGCAAAAGTCGGCTGAGGCTGGAAACCTGTTCCATCGATTGCGTTGCCACTGTCGCGTCCGCATTGGCATGATGATTGATTTGCCAATAGCGGCAATGTGATCGATTCAGCGACCCGCTGATCATCCGGCATGACCCAACGCCATGTCACATCAATGTTTTAAAACAGTGCTCGTCATGACTGGGGCGCAACCCGCTCTTGCATGGACGTAAAGCGGTGTCACAAGAACCGCGATCGCTTCATTTGACTGCCTTCTGAAGTGATTTGTCGTCATACATGCCTCGGTCGGCGATCAGCAGAATCGTTTCTAGATCAGCGCCATGTTTCGGGTAAGTGGCCATGCCAATGGAGACGCCGACGCGCAGAGACGCTCGAAGCGGATCGGCGTTTCGATCTGCTCGCGCAGCCGCTTCTGCTCAATTTCGGTGTGCGACACGTTTTCAAATAGCACGATGAACTCATCGCCACACCATCGCGCCATGTGTTCCTCTGCCCTTACCCTATTGTAGGTGCGTCGCGAGATCTCGCGCCGCATCTCCGGCTTTGTGACTATATTGGTCATTAGATTGCCCAATAGCTCCGAAAAACCGCGGGAGCCTCACTGCGTAGCTTCATAAAAAACCTTGAAAACACAGCTAAACTGCTCAGGCAGCAAGATTCGCTACCTGAACAGCAAAAGACTCAACACTTAACTCGCCAACCGCCGCAGCACATACGGTAAGATCCCGCCATTGCGGTAGTAGTCCACTTCATTCGGCGTATCAATTCGCACCTTCGCGGCGAAGGTTTTCACCGTCCCATCAGCGGCAGTCGCCCGCACCTCAACCTGTTTCGCCTCGCCATTTTTCAGTCCGATGATCTCGAACGTCTCAGCGCCAGTCAGCGCCAGCGTTTGTGCATTCTCGCCGTTGACGAATTCCAGCGGCAAAATCCCCATCCCGACTAGATTGGAGCGATGAATCCGCTCATAGCTCTCGGCAATCACGGCGCGAACGCCAAGCAGACGCGGCCCCTTTGCCGCCCAATCCCGCGATGAACCAGAGCCGTATTCCTTGCCAGCAAGCACAATGACTGGCTTCTGTTCAGACTGATAGCGCATCGCCGCATCGTAAATTGACATCTGCTCGCCACTTGGCTGATGCAGCGTCACGCCGCCCTCGGTGCCGGGAGCCATGAGGTTGCGCAGCCGGATGTTGGCGAAAGTGCCGCGCATCATCACCTCGTGATTCCCGCGCCGTGCGCCCAGACTGTTGAAATCTTTTGGATCAACGCCCTGCTCAAGCAGATATTTTCCCGCCGGTGACGTGGCTTTGATCGACCCGGCGGGCGAGATGTGATCAGTGGTGATCGAATCGCCCAGCACCGCCAGACACCGCGCCCCGCTGATGTCCGCGACCGGCGCGACCTCCAGCGTCATGCCGGTGAAATAGGGCGGATTGCGGATGTAGGTCGAATCGGCAGGCCAGTCATAGGTTTGGCTGGTCGGCGCGGCGAGCGACTGCCAGCGGACATCCCCAGCGTAAAGATCGGCATACGCCGCAGTGAACTCGTCCGGCGTGACGTTCGCAGCAATCGCCTGATTTACGTCGTCTTGCGTCGGCCAGATGTCGCGCAGATACACCGGCTTGCCGGTGGCGTCAGTCGTCAGTGGATCGCTGTAGGGATCAAGGTCAATCCGTCCGGCAATGGCGTAGGCCACGACCAGCGGCGGACTAGCCAGATAATTCATGCGGACTTCAGCGTGAACGCGCCCTTCGAAATTACGATTGCCCGACAGGATCGACACCGCGCACAGATCGTGATCAGCGATGGCTTGCGAAACTGGCGCAGGCAGCGGGCCGGTGTTGCCGATGCACACCGTGCAGCCGTAGCCGACATTGTGAAAACCAAGCGTTTTCAACGGCTCAATGAGTCCGGCGCGGTCGAGATAGCGCGTCACCGCCAGCGAACCGGGGCCGAACGCGGTTTTCACCCAGGGCGCTGACTTTAAACCGAACGCGACCGCTTTTTGAGCGACCAGACCAGCAGCCAGCATCACGCTTGGATTGGAGGTGTTGGTGCAGGAGGTGATCGCCGCGACCACAATGGAACCGTCGCCGATCTCGACCGTCTGACCATCGATCATGGTCGTCACCGCGCCCCTGTCGGGAATGCCGCGCTCTTTCTTCAATGCCGCCAGCGCCGCTGGAAAATGACTCGCCATCTCGGTTAGCGCCACCCGATCCTGCGGGCGTTTGGGGCCGGCCAGTGAGGGCACGACCTCGCCCAGATCGAGCGTCAGCGTTTCCGAATAATCCGCGTCGGCAGACTCGGCGCTGTGCCAGACGCCCTGTGTTTTACAATAGGCTTCAACCAGCGCGATCTGGGATTCGTCGCGTCCGGTCAGACGCAGATAATCGAGCGTAATCTGATCAATCGGGAATAGCCCGCAGGTCGCGCCGTATTCGGGCCCCATGTTCGCGATGGTGGTGCGCTCGCCCATCGGCAGGCGGCTGATGGCAGAGCCATAAAATTCAACGAACTTGCCGACCACGCCGTGCTTGCGCAGCCGCTCGACGATGGTTAAGACCAGATCGGTCGCGGTGACGCCCTCGCGTAGGCTGCCGGTCAGTTTGCAGCCGACGACTTTGGGCACCAGCATCGACACTGGCTGACCGAGCATCGACGCTTCGGCCTCGATGCCGCCGACGCCCCAGCCGAGTACGCCAATGCCGTTGACCATCGTGGTGTGCGAATCGGTGCCGACACAAGTGTCGAAATAGGCTTGAGTGATGCCATTAACCGGGTTAGCGAAGATCACGCGAGATAGATATTCGACGTTGATCTGATGCACGATGCCGGTGTCCGGCGGCACGACTTTAAAGCCGTCGAGTGCGTTCTGCCCCCATTTCAGGAAGTTATAGCGTTCCTGATTGCGCTCGAATTCACGTTCTGCATTGCGGGCAAAAGCGTCATCACTGCCGAAATAATCGACCTGCACCGAGTGGTCGATCACCAGTTCAGCCGGTTGCAACGGGTTGATCTTGCGTGGATCGCCGCCGAGTGCCGCCATCGCGTCGCGCATTGCCGCCAGATCGACCACTGCCGGGACGCCCGTAAAATCCTGCATCAGCACCCGCGCCGGACGGTACTGGATTTCTTTGTCCGGTTCGGCCTGTGGATGCCAGTTGCTGAAATAGGCGATGTCCGCGCCGGTCACAGTCACGCCGTCCTCGTGGCGCAGCAGGTTTTCCAGCAGAATTTTCAGCGAATACGGCAAGCGGGCGCTGTTGGGCACGGCATCGAGCTTGAAGATCTCGTAATCCTGTCCAGCGACGGTGAGCGTGGTTTTGGCGTTGAAACGGTTGGGCATGAAAAGGCTCCGGGGGACTCTTAAATCATCTGTAACAGTCTCGGATTTTAGGGCGTGTCATTAATTATAGCCATTTAGATACGCTTATTAAGCAGCATATTGAGTTTCTGGAAGATGGAAAAATGAGATCACGCGTTCTAGGCGATGTTGCAAAGACTTCAAGGCGGCCTCTGTGTAAAGTGGACTCCGAAAACCGGACAGTCATTTAAGCTGTCAAGCCGGCACGAAAGGGTTGATCAAAATGGGTGAAGCAAAGCGCAAGACCTACGCGGCGGCGTTCAAGGCCAAGATCGGGTTGGAAGCCATCCGTGGGGTGAAGACCGTCA
>CAIUAY010000056.1 GCA_903897335.1 uncultured Chromatium sp.
TGATGTCGGCAATGAATTCCATCCTGATCACCCCAAGTTGCTCCGGCCAAAAAGCCGGTAGGTTGCGCTACTCCGGGGTGGAAAAAATTCAATGTTGATTTCCCCGGATCCCTGGGAAGTTTTCCATGTTGATTAACACCACGGCAGCGCCGTGGTCAAGACAGCATTCTTTAGTCGATGGATTCGCGTGATCCGACCGCGTTATCTTCAAAAAGATATAACGCATCCACTGAAATCTCAGCGCTGTCCCAGAATCTCGTCCACCTTCACGCTTTCCGGTTTAACGCCCAGAAACTGCGCATAAAAAGCTGGAACCTCGGTCTTGGCATCCCATTGAAAACGCTCAGGATAGAGCAGGTTGGCAAACCACTGGATCGCCAACGCCCGCATGAACGATGGCGGGCGACCCATCCAGTCAAACGGCGTAGTGGGCGCGTGATAAATCTGTCCATCGCGCACCGCCCGCAAATCAGCCCAAGCTGGATCGATTTTAACGTTGGCAAAAAATTTGCTGTCATCAGTCAGAATGACATCGGGATCAAGCGCCTTGATCTGCTCCAGCGTTGCCTGTTGACGCCCACACATCGCCTTATTCTCGCAGTGCATCACATTGTCGCCACCGGCCAGCGTGATGACCTCACCATGAAACGAATCATTGCATTCGGTGGATAACCCGCTCGATCCTTCGGCGAAATAAACCCGTTTGCGTTCAGCATCGGGGATGCTGTCCACGGCTGCCGCCACGCGCTGCATCGCCGCCCGAATTGCGTCGGCAAGCTGTGCGGCGCGAGCCTGTTCGCCAATCGCTTGACCCGCCAATTCCAGCGCGGCGGGATAGTCAGCAAGATGTTCGAGATGCACGAACAGACCGGGTGTGCCGAGCGTCTTGAATGTTTCTTCCACCAGTTTGGTGTTGATAAACGGCATGTCCCAAGCGATCGTCAGTTGCGGCGCAGCGCGGGCGAGAATCTCAGTATTCGGAACTGAACCCTCGCCGAGATAACGCCCAACCAGCGGCAGCGCCATCACCGCTGGCGTGATGTAAGCGGCATCTTCCGGTTTGAACGGAAAACTGACCGTGACCAGCTTGGCGGGATTGAGCGCATAAATCAGCGGCACCACTGGCGGCGCCGCCGCAAAGACCCGGTCAATCTGATCGGGAATCTGAACGTGGCGACCAGCCATGTCGAGCAGTTCGGCGGCGTCGAGCCTGCCAGACAGCATCACGGCCAGCGCCAGTAACGATGAGGATGAAACACGTGTGTGCATCAGAGAGTCTCCTTGGGTTTAGTGAGTCAGCGTGAATTGAATGGGAATGCGCACCCAGTCCGCGATGGACTGACCGTTGCGGCGCGTCGGCGTGAAACGCCAGTGTCGCACCGCACGGATCGCCGCCTGATCAAGACTGGCAACGCCCGACGATGCGGCGATCTGAACCTCGCCAGGGCGACCATCGGTATCAACTCGCACCCGCAGTTGCACCCGGCCTTCCTGACGCAGACGGCGCGCTGCATCGGGATAAGCCGGTTCCGGATGACTGAGATAGGCCGCCGGTGAGCTGACGCCAACATCGGCACGTCGCGTCAAGCCGGCATCATCTATCGCTTGCCGCAGGGCATGGTCAGCCGTCTTTGCATGACTCGCGGCGTGCCTGACTGATTGAGGTAACGCCGGGGCGGGCTTTGGTTGAACAACCGATTTTTTCAGCGGCTTGGGTTTGACGGGGCGTTTTGGCGACATCCGCACCAATGGGTCAGTCGACATGGCGACCGGCTGGATGGGTTCTGGTGTCACGCTGGATGGTTCTGGCACGTCTGGCAGCGCGATATCCGGCTTTGGCGCAGGCGCAACATCAGCGGTCGCTGTTGGAACAGCAACCAGGCTAATCTCCAGTGGCTCCTGCATGTGCGTATGACGTGAAGGCGCTGGCCAGTGCGTCAGCCCGGTCAACATCGCCGCTTCGGTCGCCAGCGCGATGACCGCCGCCAGCCACAGTGGCAAGGTCGGCAGCAGTGTCTCAGCGCGGTTCACGGCGGTAGTGTCCGGGTGGCAATGCCAATGCGGGTGACGTCGGCGACTCGACACGCATCCATCACCGCCACCAGGTCGCCGAGCGCCGCCGTGTCTGCGCCCGCGATGACCACGCGGGTGTCTGCGCCGCGCTCGCGCAGCAATGCCGACAGTTGATTCAGACTCAGTGGTTTTTGATCAATGCTGATCCGTCCTGTTGCATCCAGGCTGATCACCACCTGCGGCGATTCCAGCAGTTCTGCGCTGGCGCTGGTCGGCAAGCGACTGTCGATGCCGGTTGCCGGGATCATGTTGAGCGTGACCATGATGAAAAACACCAGCAGAAAAAACATGATGTCGATCATTGGCACGATTTCGATCCGCGCCTTGCGTTTCTGGAAATAGCGCATCAATCCGCTCCCGCGCTGATCTGATCGAGATTAGACGTGGGGCGCTGTCCGAAACGGTTGACCAGCATTACCTTAAGCGTTTCAAGCTGATGCACCGCGAGCCGCACCCGCTCATTCAGCCCGTTGAAAAATAACAGCCCAATCACGGCGATCAACAGCCCGGCAGCGGTCGCCACCAGTGCCTCGGCCACGCCGCCAGTCACCGCATGAGGCGCGGTGCCTGGAGTCGCCAGCACCTGAAACGCATGGAACATGCCGATGATGGTGCCGAGCAGTCCGAGCAGGGGCGCAAGCGTGACCGTGGTATCAAGCAGCCACAACCGCCGGTCGAGCAGCGGCACATGACGCAGAATCACCTCGTCGAGCCGACTGGCCAGAATGGTTTCCGGCATGGGCGTTGTCGTCAGTGGGACATCCAGCAGGGCACCATGCAGCGGCGCCGCTTGGGTCTCGCGCAGGCGGATCAATCCTGCCTGATCGGCGTCGCGCAACGCCGCCAGCGCCTGGATCAGCGTTGCGCCCTGATGGGTTAGGTGACGCAGCACCCATGACCGTTCGGCAATGACCATCAATGTTAGGGTCAGAAGTCCTGCCATCAGATAAAGCACGCCACCCGACTGGTCAGCGAGTTGCATGAGATAGGGAAGAGTCATCGAGCGTGTTCCTTATGGCGCATTCCAGAAGCATCCTGTCAGGCCGATAGCAACCCCCGGAAAGGCGCTTAGACCGCAGATTTCAAATTAAAGCAGATTAAGTGCCAATCTTCATGGGATCTGATCAGATTAGCTAAGAGGCTGTCTTAAAAGCAGTAAAATTCTTTTTCAAGTGTTTTTTACAAACAGTCAAGCGGCAATGGCTTGAATGTTACCATGCGTTATATTTTTTTGTAGATAACGAAACATTGCTTTTTAGTTCACGCTTGGCGTCCTGCTGATGTCGATGCGGTTCAATTAAATGACTTAAAAAACTTCACACAAGACTTGACAGGATTTTAAAAGCTCTTAAAATTACTGGCTCCTAAGCGGGAATAGCTCAGTGGTAGAGCACAACCTTGCCAAGGTTGGGGTCGCGAGTTCGAGCCTCGTTTCCCGCTCCAAATCCAAAAACACGGCACTCTTTGGAGTGCCGTGTTTTTTTATGCCCTGATTTAACCCGCCCAATAGGTGCTGCCGCATGAGCGAGCCTGAGACACAGGAATCGAATTCTCCGTCTTCAGACGGGTTAGGCGTCAAACATTCCACCAACCGGACGGTTTTTCGGGTACTGGGCGCGATCAGTTTTGCGCATTTCCTCAATGACACCATGCAGTCATTGATGGTGGCCATCTATCCGCTGTTCAAAGGCGCATTTCACCTCAGCTTTGCGCAGATCGGACTCATCACTCTGGCCTTTCAGTTCACGGCCTCGCTGCTGCAACCCTTGGTTGGACTCTACACGGACCGCCATCCCAAACCCTTTTCGCTGGCCGTGGGCATGGGTTGTACCCTGTGCGGTCTGCTGACCCTGTCGCTGGCTTCGAGCTTTCCGATGCTGCTGGCCGCCGCCGCCATGGTGGGCACCGGTTCGGCAGTCTTCCATCCTGAAGCCTCGCGGGTGGCACGCATGGCCTCCGGCGGTCAGCACGGTCTGGCGCAGTCGATCTTTCAGGTCGGAGGCAATACCGGTGCTGCCATCGGGCCACTGCTTACCGCCTGGATCGTTCTGCCTCACGGCCAGGGTAGCATTGCCTTCTTTTCACTCCTCGCCCTGCTGGCCATGATCGTGCTGACCGGCGTTGGCATCTGGTATCGCAACCAGAACCGGCGACCCAAACCGGTCACAGTCTCAACTGGCATCAGTCATCACGCGGGCAGGGTAGGGATGACGCTCGCCGTGCTGATGGCATTGATGTTCTCGAAATTCTTTTATCTGGCGAGTCTCAGCAGCTATCTGATCTTTTATCTGATGGCGCATTACGCGATCAACGTCCAGGAGGCGCAGTATCACCTCTTTTATTTCCTGTTTGCGGTGGCGGCTGGAACCTTGCTTGGCGGGCCTTTGGGTGATCGCATTGGACGCCGACAGGTGATCTGGATCTCGATCCTGGGCGTTGCTCCGTTTACCCTGGCGTTGCCCTATGTCGGTCTTGGAACCTCAGCCATTCTGACGCTGATCATCGGCTTTATGCTGGCGTCGGCATTTCCGGCAATGGTGGTCTATGCACAGGAGCTGATTCCGGGACGGGTTGGGATGGTCTCCGGGCTCTTTTTCGGTCTGGCCTTTGGTCTGGCTGGTCTGGGTGCCGCCATACTCGGACAGGTTGCTGATCTGTGGGGGATTAACGTGGTTTACCACATTTGTTCCTTTCTGCCATTGATCGGCTTGCTGGCGGTCTTTCTGCCGGATCTGCGGACGACGGGACGGACGCAGCATTGATCTGATGGTTTGTCCCACGTAGTCGGCGCGGTTCTAACCAGCAAGTCTTAGCGCCAGGACTGTCACGTCATCGGCCAGTGGCGCGGTACCGGTAAAGTCCCGGATCTGCTCGACCAGATGATCGACCAGCGCCCCCGGGGTCAGGTGTTCCCTGCTCCTGAGCCTCTCAACGAGGCGCGGCTCGCCGAACAGTTGCCAATTGGCATCGGTTGCCTCGGTGACGCCATCCGTATACAGGAGCAGCGTGTCACCTGCGTCGAGTGTCAACTGGTCGCTACGATATGCGCTGCCTTCGATGGCACCGAGCGCCATGCCCCCGGTCAGCGCCAGCGGTGCCACCGTGCCATCCATCCCGATGCGGTAGGGCGACAGATGGCCGCCATTGGCATAGATCAGCGTTCGGCTGTCCAGATCCAGAATGCCGTAGAAGACGGTCACGAACATCGCGGCGTCATTGTCCGCGCACAGCAGGTTGTTCACCAGCGCCAGACAGTGCCCGACCTCTATCCCCTGAAGCGCGGTAAAACGTAACAGCGTACGGCTCACCGCCATGAAGATCGCGGCAGTCACGCCCTTGCCTGACACATCGGCCATGACCAGTCCGAGATGACGTGAATCGAGATAAAAGAAATCGTAGAAATCACCGCCAATCTCCTTGGCCGGAACCATTCGGGCATAGAGACTGTGATCGGCATGATGCGGAAAGTTGATGGGCAGAATCGACTGCTGCAATGCGCCGGCCAGTTCCAGCTCATGCTCAATGGCGTTGAGCGCAACGCGCGCGTAACGGCCCTGTTTCAGAATTTCAACCTGTTCCAGGGTCTTGCTGATAGTGGTCTCAAGGTCGCCAAAATCGATGGGTTTGGTCAGAAAATCGAAGGCTCCCCGGTTCATGGCGGTGCGGATATTGGCTAAATCACCATAAGCCGATACGACCACGGCCTTCAGCAGCGAACCGAAGGCGTGAAGCTCAGACAGCAGTGTCAGGCCGTCCATCTGCGGCATGTTGATGTCGGTCAGAACCATTTCGATGCCCTCGACGCTGCGCAGTTTTTCCAGTGCTTCGAGTCCGTTGTGCGCAAAATGGAATTCCAGTTCGCCCGCACGAATGCGTCGGCGGAATTTCTGGAGCATCAGCGTTTCCAGGTCAGGCTCGTCGTCAACCACGAGAATTTTGTTCGTCATTTTTTTAGTGATCCACATTCAGGCCGACCGCCGTCAAATGTGCGATCAACTCGCGCAGACGGTCAAAATCCAGCGGTTTCGTCAGATAGCCATCGGCCGCATAGCGGGCGGCGATGCGCCGGTTCTCGGCATTATCATAAGCTGTCACCATCACCACCGGTCGCTGCGGATGAGAGGTTTTAAGCATTCTCAGCAATTCCAGTCCGTTCATCCCCGGCATGTTGATGTCCGAAAGAATCAGGATGATTTCGGCATCCGTCTGGCCGGAGAGCTGATGCAGCGCGGCTTCTCCCGACCCGGCAAACGCGAGCGCGATGCTCCCTGTGCGCAACTCGCGCCGAAAACGCTGGCGAAACAGGCTGATCACATCTTTCTCATCATCGACGACCAGAATTTTCATGATGTCTCCATCGCTGTTCGGCGCATGGGTAGAACAATCGCGAATTCAGTAAACGCACCCGCTTCCGAAGCGACTGCGATCCGGCCACCATGCTCCTGAGTCACGATGTCATAGCTCATCGACAGACCCAGCCCGGTGCCTGATCCGGCAGGCTTGGTCGTGAAAAATGGCTGGAAGACCTGCTCACGGATCGCCGTTGGAATCCCGCTGCCATTGTCGCGGATGCGGATCTCGACATGATCGTTGTGCCTGCGGGTCGAAACGCTCAGGATTGGCGAGTAACCGGCCTCGCCGCGCTGCTGGCGTTCATGCACCGCATAGCAGGCATTATTAACAAGATTCAGAAACACCCGGCTGAGATCCTGCGGCACCACATCCAATGTGCCAACCGCCGGATCGTAATCACGCTCGATGGTGACATTAAAACCGGTATCGCTGGCGCGCATCCCGTGATAGGCCAAATTGACATACTCATCGAGCAGGGCATTGATGTCGGTTGGACGCCGTTCGCCGCTCTTGCCGCGTGAATGCTCCAGCATATTGCGCACGATGCTGTCGGCGCGTTTGCCATGACTGTTGATTTTCTCGGCATTAGATGTCAGATCAGCGAGGAGTTCAGCGACGAGACCACGGGTGTCGGCGTCGATGGCCGTTCCGAGCGCATCAAGTTCCTCGGTCAGTTCAGCGGTCAGCTCACGACTCAGCTCAGAAAAATTGACGATAAAATTGAGCGGATTCTTGATCTCATGGGCAATCCCGGCAGTCAATGCGCCCAGCGAGGCCATTTTTTCCTGCGTGATGATCTGCTGCTGCATCTGCTGCACCTGCGCCAATGTCTGTGCCAACGTCTGGTTGGTGGATTCGAGCTCGCCATTCTTATGCTGGAGCGCCTGCCCCGTTTCGCGTAGCAGCGCCTCGGTGCGGCGGCGCTCGGCCAGCTCTTCTTCCAGTTGACACTGGGTCGTGCCGAGACGGTGATTCAGCAGACGGAACCGCACGACTGCCAGCGCCAGCACCAGCAGGCTCAGAAGAACCCCCAGGATCACTGCCCAATACTGCGCCAGCGCCGCCTGCCAGGTGATCTTTCCGTAGTCTTCGTAGGGTGTCACGCGCAACATCTTCAGCGTGTCGTGGACGGGTTCATAGTTTCCCGGCACCGTCCAGCCCTCATAATGTGCCGCTTTTGCGGCCTGACTGTCCGGCGGAATGCTCATCAACGCCACGGCGACCTTTTCGGCGAGTGTCTGTGGCGTGTCCGGGAGAATCGCAAACGGCCATTCGGGATACAGGCGAGTACTTAGCAGGAACGGGAAACGCGCCCCGTACTCCTTGTTTTCATAGATCAGCGCCAGGTCACCGAGCTGGATCTTGCCTTCCTGAGCCATCCGCTCCAGCGTGTCGGTGCGCACACTCCCGGCATCGGCGCGTCCAGCCAGCACGTCGTAGACGACCTGATCATGCGTCCCGGCGGAATACAACGTCTTGAAATCGCGATAGGGATCAACACCCAGCTCCAGAAGCTGACGCCAGGCCATCTGCCAGCCGCCAAAAGCGGTTTCATCGACCGTCGCAAAGCGTTTGCCTTTGAGATCGTTCACGCTGCGGATGTCACTGCGATCAGCGCGTTTGAACAGCACTGAACCAAACTCGGTATAGGGCGCGTTCAGCCGGAGATTCTTGAGCGTGGTGATGCGACGCACGCCATAGCGCGCTTCAAACTCGACATACATGCCTGGATTCGTGAAGACGAAGTCAACGTTGCCCTCGGCCATCGCCTTGCGGATGCAGACGAAATCAAGCGGTTCAATGACAAAACGGTAGCCTGCGATGTGGTCGGTCAGATAGTCGGCGGTCGGCTGCCATTTTTCAATCGCCGACTCGGTTCCGCGAATCGCCATGACGGCAATTTTGAGTACCTGACGACCAGCGTCGTCAAACTGCGGCGAGCGATCTATCGTGCTCTGGTCAGTTGGGCAGGCGACTTGCTGAGAGTCGACTTCAACGGACGGCGTAACCGTCTTCTGATCTGAGACCGAAAAGCCCAACGCCAGGGATTCCATCGGCGTTTGCACGATGGCCGAGACGAAGAGCAGAAGGGCGGGCAGGCTGCGCCAGCGACTCATGCGTTGCATGGTCAGTAAAACCAGAGACCAAGCAGACCGGCTGCTGGAATGATCCAGACCGCATCGACCCTGAACCACAGCAGCGCCAGCAGTCCGGTAGCGAAGATCACGACAGAAAGCCAGTGCGGGGCGACGGTCTGCGCAATGACCACGGCAGCAGCGAAGATCATGCCAATCACGGCTGCACGGATTCCTTTCAAGGCGGCCTGCACCGGTTGGGACGACTTGATCCGCGCCATCATCCTGGCGGCAGTGATCATGACAATCGCTGACGGCGTGAAGATGGCGACGGTCGCAACCAGTGCACCCCAAAGACCTTGCACCTTGTAGCCGATAAAGGCGGCACTGAGCAGGATTGGCCCCGGCGTGATCTGCCCAAGCGCGATGCCAGCGGCAAAGTCAGACTGACTGACCCAGTGCAATCCATCGACGACAATGGTTTGAATGAGCGGGATGAAAACAAAACCGCCGCCGAACAGCAGCAGACTGATCCCGGAAAATGTGATCGCTAACTGGGCGCTGGAGTTGCGGTCGATCCAGTTTGGCTCAAACAGAAACAGCAGAATCAGCGCACCTAGTCCAGCGAGCCCGAACGCCAGATTAACCCAGGACAGGGCGAGTGGCGGCGCGGATAGCGGCAATTCAGCGCGGTCAAGAAAGGCGCTCCGGCCGATTAATCCGGCACCGGCGATGATCGCTAACGTCACATAGAAACCACCAACCAGCAACAGCAAGGCCGCTGCCGTCAACGCTAGACCCAGTTCGATCCCGCCCTTGAGCGTCTTACGCCCTAAGTTCCAGACGGTGGCGACGATGATCGCCGTGACTGCCGGGAGCAACCCCGCGAAGGCGTGATCGACCGCCGGAATTTCGCCAAAACGGAAATACACGACCGACAGCGCCACCACCATCAGGAATGACGGCAGGATCACGGCAAACATGCTGACCACGGCGCCCGCTGCGCCACGCAGTCGATGCCCGACATAGGCCACGACATTAACCGCAATCGGGCCGGGCAGCAGGGTGGCCAGCGAGATCGCATCCAGCATCTCGTCCTGAGTCAGCAGACGCCGTTTCTCCACGAACACGTTCTGCAAGACCGAAATTAGCGCCATGAACCCGCCAAAAGTGGTGCTGCCGATCATCAGGAATTGCCAGAATAGCAACCGCAAAGAAATCGGCGTCGTGTCTGTCATGCATTGTCCGTCGCTGGAACTCATGACGCACCGGCGGCATGATTATCAGACAGCACCGGTCGCCGTGCGGCAATGGCCGCCAGCAACTGTTCTTGTGGCTCGCGCAGACGCCGCTCGTCGGCGCTCAGACTGAGCTTGAAGGCCGCCTTCAGACGCCGGTTTTCAGCATCGAAACCGGCCAGATCGGCAGCCGAGAAGGGTTGCGCTTCATCCGGCTGCACCAGACACCGTGCATAGCCGAGCTGGTCGAGACTAATGCCCGCGACTGTTTCAAAAATGCGGATATCGGTTGTATCGAGATGATCCAGAAAGCTCTGCAGGGGGCGCGTCATCACCGGCTTGGTGACATTGCACCACAGCGTTCCGGCATGAGCCGTGCGCTGCGCTTCTTCCGAACGATTGAACTCCAGCATGGCGCGTGAGTAAGGCTGTTCCAGAAAGACGCAGAGTGCTTGTAGAGTGTGTTCTGGCGCACCGGTTAGTTGCTCGTAACTCACCATAAAGAACCGTGCTGGATCAATTGACCGCCGCGCTTGGATTGAGAGCTGCTGCTCGCCATGCCAGGTCTTGGCAAGATGGAAGCTGTGTTTTTCGCCCACCACGGCTTTTTTGAACGAAGCGGCGACATCCCGACCATCCCGATAAAGATAGATGAACTTTGCCTGCGGATAATAAGCGGTGATCGTTGGCAGGTAATAGACATTGGTGAGACTCTTGCACAGCCAGTCCTGCGCTCCCCAGTCCCTGGCCATGATGTCATAGACCGCCCCGTAGACCGCAATCAGCGAACGTTCGCGGCATCCAGCCGCTACCTGGTCACGCTGGAGGATCACGCCATCCCAGGACACCGGGTTCAGCTCGACCAGACGACAAACATCCTCGATCAGTTGAGCAAAGGCCGCATCAGCGGCAAGTTCGCCATAGATCGACAGCAGTGGTGCCATGCGTTCCATGATATGTGGCGGGTGAGGCGCGGCCAGCGCCGGAAGCTGGTTGAGCATCAGGCGCAGCATGTTGGAGCCGGAACGTTGGGTTCCGATCATGAAGATGGGCATAACATTCTGGGGTCATTCTTGATGAGACGTCGATTCAGGCCAACGACGCTTGCGGTCTGGCATGTCGGCCAGGTGAGAGGGGGTATCCTACGCCAGATTGCCATGCCTCGCGGAATGGGGCATGGCTCTGGCATAGGGCATGTTAGTTTTTGCGCTAAAAGCGGAAAACATGCGGCGCCAAATCCATTCTGGCGATGCGATCCGCCGCGATGTTGCCATGGCGCTGGCAAAATCAGCCAATCGCAGCATCCAAATACTTGGTTCGGGAACTGTTGGCGTGGACGAAAAAAGATTTGAATTTAAATTCCAATAACATAGAGTCGTGCATGACATTGGTTACGCGCATATTTCGTACACAATAAGCATTTAATCAGTGTTTCCTTTACCCCCCACGCCTAAAATCGGGGGATTGCGCCGATAAGACGTTCACGCCATCTTCAGCCAGCAACCGGAACCCTGCGCGATGTCTAGGATTTGCCGGTTGCTCGATCACCCGTGTCAGGCAGCGGTCTTCCCGGCTTTTTCCAGCATCACCAACCGGCTGTGCGACTTGCGGTCATGCCAGGTGAGCCGGTCGCGGTCGATGAGGCTCCACCAGAACCCAAGACCGGCAGGCAGCAGGCTGATGATCGACCAGCCAAAACGGCTGAACGCACGTCCCAGCCGCAGATTGGTGCCGTCGTCACTGATGACCCGGAAACGCCAGGCACGCATTCCAAGCGTCTGGCCGCCACGCGTCCAGAAGTAAACGTAGAATAGCGCGGCAACGGCCAGCAGATAGAGACGCATCAGGGTCAGCGGGAGCGACTCGTCATAAACCTTGGTGCCGGTCATGATTTCATACGGGATAGCCGTCAGCGCGGTAGCTAGCATCAGGATGCCCAGCAGGAGCACGCTATCGTAGAGCATGGCGCCGAGACGTCGAAACAGTGAGGGTTGCTTGGCGAGAGTCACGTCGAATTCCATGGTGTTGATTGCCGAATGATTGATGAGGGATCGCTTCCAATGGAAGCCGCTATGTTGAACCGGATCAGTATTAAACCACTTTTGTTCGGGCTTTTGCGACGGCTGCCCATGCCCTGGATCGCGATCCTGGTCGGCCTGATCGCAGGACTGGCAATCTGGAGTGTCCTCGACCAGATTCAGAGTCGTCAGGTCGACAAGATCTTTGGCCAGGAACTGCGTGTCCAGCTTGATTTGCGGGCACATGAAAGTCTGATGCGTTTCGAGCGCCAGCTCGCCGACTATGCGGCGATGACGCGCCTACTTGCCAGTCACCGACGCCTGTCAGAGTATCTGGAACCCCTGTCCTGGCTTGAAAAGGATCGATTTATTCCGCTGGTTTACAAGGGTTTTCGTCCTGACTGGCTACCGGATATTTTCGACCAGAATGAACTGAGTCCGCCGCGCCTGATCCTGCTCACGGATGCCTGGGGACAGGTTCGGGAGATGTTTCAGTCTGGAGAAGAACCTGCGCCGCTCGCAACCCGCGTGGATACTCATCTGCTGGAGCGACGGGGGTTGCGTTCGCTGATTGAACACATCGGCGAGCGGCTCTATCTGTTGAGCAGCCATCCGATCGAGGACGCCAATGGCTACCCCATGGGGCATTTGGTGGTGCTGGTCGCGATTGATCATGCGTTTCTCGCAGCGTCGCTGCATGGACTTGACCTGGAGCGGGCCGCAGTGGCGATTGTCGACAGCGATCATCAGCGCATCGTCGCGAGCGTCAATGCCAATGCGCTAATGCCCGGAACGCAGCTGAGCGACTGGGAAGACACCTATGAGATGACCTTGCAGCCACTGCCAGACTATGAGGGCGCGGCGTCCAGCCCACTGTTCGCGACCTTCGTGCCACATGCCGCCGTCGAGCGGATGTCGCGTCATGTCAGAATTTTTGAGCGCCGTCAGCGGTTTATCGCGGCAACAGTATTTGTGATGGTGTTTACCGGCGTCATCTATCTGGTGTCGGTGCGTCTCAACAAAGTGCTCAAACGGATGACCCGCTTTTCCCAACGGGCGCTAGGGATTGCCGATCCCGGATTCCATCGTGGCGGCAATCAGCTCCTGCTGCTTGAAGACTGGATCAAGCACTTCACGCAGCTTGTCCTCATGGCGCGCGAGGAAATGAATCGCAAGCATCAGGCGGCGATGCGCGAGAGCGAGGCGCTCAAGGTCGCGATGATGGAGGCATCGCTGGACGCACTGGTCACGCTTGACCACGCGGGGCAAGTCATCGAATTCAATCCGGCCGCCGAACGGCGCTTTGGATTGGAACGCCAGGCGGCCATCGGCACCTCTTTCGCCGCGCAGTTTCTGCCCAGAGACACCCGCCCCGCCTTCAGGCGTCTGCTGGATCGCTCGCGTCATCTGCGCCGCGCTCCGCAGGGACGAATCGAATTGCTGGCATTGCAGACTGATGGCACGGAGTTTCCGGTCGAGATCTCCATTGCGCTGATCGAACTCGAAGATGAGCGTTTCTACACGCTCTATATCCATGACATCACTAGTCGCAAACAGGCTGAGCAGGAAATCAAGAGCTTGGCGCGTTTCGCCAGCGAGAGCCCCAACCCGATCCTGCGCGTGAGCGCCGATGGGCTGATCGTTTACGCCAACACTGCCAGCCGCCCGCTGCTGTTGGCCTGGCAGGCTGATCCTGGCATGCGTCTGCCCGAAGCGTGGGGCGATGACGTGGCGCTGGCACTCGGCACCGGCCAGCCACTGGAACGCGAATTCGACATCCGGGGGCAGATTTATTCGCTGCTGTTCGCGCCGATCCGCGATCTGGGCTATGTCAACATCTATGCCCGCGATATCACCGCCGTGCGCCACGCTGAACAGGAATCGCGTCAGCATCAGGCCGAGCTGGTGCATGTCTGCCGTCTCAGCACCATGGGCGAGATGGCGACTGGCATGGCGCATGAACTCAATCAGCCACTGGCCGCTATCGTCAATTATGCCAACGGGTGCAGCCGACGCTTGCAGGGCGGGGCAGGCGAGACCGAAGCGCTGATCGGCGCCATGACCCAGATCACGGCGCAGGCCAAACGCGCCAGCGAGATCATCCGGCGACTGCGGGCGCTGGTTGGCAAGCAGCCGCCGATCCGCGCCCAGATGGATCTGAACCATCTGGTGCGCGAAGTGCGATCCTTCCTCGAATTCGAGACCAGCCGCCTGGGTCTCCAGATCAATCTTGAACTGGATGCCACGACGATCCCGGTTCAGGTCGATCTGGTGCAGATCGAACAGGTTCTTATGAACCTGATCGGCAATGCGTTCGATGCGCTGGAAGACTGTCCGGAAGCGCAACGGCACCTCTGTATCCGCACTGGAACACGCGATGGCGATGCCTGGGTCGTGGTCGAGGACAATGGGCCTGGAATCGCGCCGGAACATCTCGGCAGTCTGTTTGATCCATTTGTCACCACCAAAGAAGGCGGGATGGGAATGGGGCTGGCCATCAGCCAGACCATCGTTGACAATCATGAGGGTCGCATCTGGGCCGAGTCTGAGCCGGGGCATGGCGCATCGTTCCACATGACCCTGCCACTCGCGCAGACTCCGGGACAACCCGCAAGCAACCCGGAAAATCACTGGAAACCGAAATAACATGAACACCGATGCGACTGTTTTCATCGTCGACGACGACCAGGCCATGCGCACCTCACTGCAATGGCTGATCGAAGCAACGGGGCTCGCAGTACAGACCTATGAATCCGCCGATGCCTTTCTCGCCAGCTATTATCCGGGACGGGCAGGCTGTCTGCTGCTGGACGTGCGGATGCCGGGCATGAGCGGACTGGAGCTCCAGAGTCATCTGAAACGTCAGGGCTATCGCCTGCCGGTGATCCTCATTACCGGACACGGCGATGTGGCCATGGCCGTCAAGGCCATGAAGGCTGGTGCGCTGGATTTCATCGAAAAGCCCTTCCATGACGAGGATCTGCTGCGCAGCATCCACTATGCGCTGGCGTTCGATCAGAAACATCGTGCCCATGACCTCGCACGCACTGAGATTGCCGGACGCATCGCGGATCTGACTCCACGCGAACACGAGGTCATGGCGCTGGTCACTGAAGGCCAATCCAACAAAGAGATTGCCGCCACGCTGGGCGTCAGCGCCAAAACGGTCGAGGCTCATCGTGCCCGGGTGATGGAGAAGATGCGCGCTGAATCCCTGGCAGAGCTGGTCAGGATGGCGCTGCTGGTGGCGAGCGAAACGGCCTTGTCCTGAGTACGCTATCCCGCAGTCAAGAAATGATTGTCATCACGCCCCGCTGTCATTGGCAGAAACGGGGTGGACGGAGCGGAATTTGGAACAAACACCCATGCGTGCGCAGTCGCCGACGGCACAGCCAACGGAGCAGTCATCTCCCGCCGTCAGGCGGCGTCTGCCGCGCTCTGTTCTCGGCTGGATGGGTCACTTCCTGGGTAGCGCCTTCGGAATGCCATTGCAACTTCTGATGCTTGGATTGCTGGGCATGGCGATCTTTGTCAGCGTCACGCTCCCCGACTTGCCTGATGTCGAGCGCTTGCGCACGGTGCAACTTCAGGTGCCGCTGCGGGTCTTTAGCGCGGATGGCGCCCTGATCGCCGAGTTTGGCATCGAGCGCCGCCGCCCGGTGGCGCTTGCTGAGATCCCGCCGCTGGTGATCAATGCCTTTCTGGCGACCGAAGACAGCCGCTTCTTTGAACATGGCGGGATCGATACCATCGGTATCGTGCGGGCGTTGCGGAGTTATCTCACCACAGGTGAAAAATCCCAGGGTGGCAGCACCATCACCATGCAGGTCACCCGGAATTTCTTTCTCTCCCCGGAAAAAACGTTCAAGCGCAAGCTGATGGAAGTGCTGCTGACGCTGCATGTGGAACAGACACTCACCAAAGAGGAAATCCTTGAGCTGTATCTGAACCAGATCTTCTTCGGGCATCGCGCCTACGGGATCTCGGCTGCGGCATCGCTGTACTACAACAAACCGCTCGCTGAACTGAGCGCGGCGGAAGTGGCGATGCTGGCGGGCATCCCGAAGGCGCCGTCGACCAACAACCCGATCAGTAATCCAGTGCGGGCGCTGGAACGGCGTAATTACATTCTGAGCCGGATGCACGAACTCGGTTACATTGACGCCGCGCAATATGCGGCGGCGCTCCAGTCGCCGGATACGGCGCTGCTGCACTGGCGTCAGCCCGAACTGGATGCGGGCTATGTCGGCGAAATGGCGCGGGCAGAGGTCGTGAAATTTTACGGCGAGGTGGCGCTGAGTCAGGGCTACCGGGTGACGACGACCATTGAATCTAATCTGCAACGTGCGGCGCAGGAAGCCGTGCGCTCCGCGCTGCGTCAGTATGACCAGCGTCACGGCTATCGGGGCGCCGAGTCACGGGTGAACCTCGCCGGCATGTCCGAAGAACAACTGGATGAATCGCTGGCTACCATGCCACAGATTCCAGATTTGGTGCCAGCGCTGGTGATGAAGGTCGCATCAAACGGTGTCGAGGTCTATTTGGGGCAGGGGCAGCGGATCACGCTGGCTCCAGCCCGTCTGTCTTGGGCGCGCGCCCAGCGCAACCTGACCCGCTGGCGCGGTTCACGACGCAAGTCGACGGATGCGGTGCTGGCCGGGGATCTGATCCGGCTACGGCATACGGCAGAGGGTGACTGGGAAGTAAGCCAAATCCCGCTGGTCGGTGGTGCGCTGGTGTCGATCGCTCCGCGTGATGGCGCAGTGCGGGCGCTGGTCGGTGGTTATTCATTCAACGAGACGAAATTTAACCGCGCACTCGACATGCGGCGTCAGCCTGGCTCCAGTTTTAAGCCATTCATCTATGCCGCTGCGCTCAATGAAGGCTGGACGCCAGCCAGTCTGCTTCGGGATCAGGCGGTGGAGATCCCCGGCAACGAACGCTGGAATCCCAAAAATTCCGACCACAAGGAACTGGGACCCATTCGGATGCGCAAGGCGCTGGCGCTGTCGCGCAACCTTGCCAGCATCAACCTGTTGCAGAGCGTCGGAATCGAGGATGCTCAAAACTATATCCAGCGTTTCGGCTTTGATCTCGCGGCGCTCCCGCTTGGCCTGTCGATGGTGCTTGGCACCGGCGAGCTCTCGCCAGTGAAACTGGCTGAAGGCTATGCCGTCTTTGCCAATGGTGGATATCACATCACCCCTTATTTCATCCGGCGCATCGAAGACATTGACGGTCGCGTGATCTTCGAGACCAGAGCGCCGCAAGCCTGCGCCGACTGCTGGTATCGGGCTGATGAGCGACACACCGCTCAGAAGCCTGCCGCGCCAGACAATCCTGCCGAGCAAGTCATTGATCCGCGTATCGCTTATCAGATGACGTCACTGCTGCGCGAGGTGATTGAGACCGGCACGGGAACCCGCGCCCAAACGCTGGAACGTCCAGACATCGTCGGCAAGACCGGCACCACCAACGATGTGCGCGATTCCTGGTTTGCGGGCTATCAGGCCAACTTTGTCACGGTGGCCTGGATGGGCTTCGATGACTTTGGGAAACTGGGGCGCGGCGAAGAAGGCGGGAAAGCCGCGCTTGGAATGTGGGTCGATTTCATGCGCGTCGCACTGAAGAATGAACCCGTTGCCACGCTCGATCCGCCGCCGGGTCTGGTTGCGGTGCGCATCGATCCAAACCGGGGAACCGAGACCAAATCCAAGAACGGCATCCTGGAGATGGTTCGGGAAGAAGACCGTCTGATGCTACTCGGGCCTGAGCCGATCAAGACGGGTAGCGCACCAGCGCCTGCTGGCGCTACGCCAAAGCGCGAGAACGTCAAGCGTTCAGCGCCACGGGTGATGGATGATCTCTTTTAGGACGCGCCAGCTACCGTCTCGCTGTCCGGTGCTGGCGGCGTCTCCTGCTGCGGTTCATCGGAACTGACGGTTTTGCGTTGCTGCTTCTCTTCCTTCTTCTGCTTTTTGGCGAGGTCTCGCTGACGCTTCGCAAATGCATAGTTGGGTTTAGCCATTTGACATCTCTTGGACTCGGTTTAAGGATCACTCAAACAGAGTAAAGCATTTTTCCGCAGACTGCTGTAAACCGACGCCTGTCGTCTGAAATGATCGCGTTGATCGGTCACAGATCCGAAGGCCAGGTCTTGTTCCTTGTCGACCCCATTCACTGCGCCAAGCCGGTACTACGATTTTTCAAGGACTTGATGGCGTCACCAAACATCTCAGGCGATGCCTCACTGCCATTAAGTTAACCGTATGCAACTCAATAGCAATGCTTTTTCTGCCGCTGATGAAAATCCAGCAAGGCTCGGGACGAGGATGTCTGACGCGGGGGATTGCGTTGGGGACGATCCAGGGTCGGATTGGTGAGGAACA
>CAIUAY010000057.1 GCA_903897335.1 uncultured Chromatium sp.
CTGTGTAGTCGGCGACGGCGAGGCCGAAACCGGACCGCTGGCCACCGCTTGGCATTCCAACAAGTTTCTCGACCCGGCCACCGACGGCGCGGTGTTGCCCATCCTGCATCTCAACGGCTACAAGATCGCCAATCCGACCGTGTTTGCCCGCATTGAGCCGGAAGAACTTAACCAGTTTCTGTGTGGCTGTGGCTGGACACCCTATTTTGTCGAAGGCGATGATCCGGCACTGATGCATGAGGCCATGGCCGCGACACTCGACCGGGCAATCGAGCAGATCAAGGCCATGCGGCACAAGGCCCGCGTCGACGCGAACCTCAGCCGCCCGCGCTGGCCCATGATCGTGCTCAAATCGCCGAAAGGCTGGACCGGCCCGAAATGGGTCGATGGCCTGCAAATCGAAGGCACTTTCCGCGCCCACCAGGTGCCCATTGCGGTAGATGTCGACCATCCCAAACACCTCAAGCTCCTGGAAGACTGGCTGAAGAGTTACCGCCCGGAGGAACTGTTCGACGAGGCGGGACGCCTCAAAAAGGAGCTGGCGGAACTCGCGCCCAAGGGTGAGCGCCGCATGGGTGCGAACCCCCACGCCAACGGCGGTCTGCTGCTGCGTGACCTGATTATGCCGGACTTTCGCGAATATGGGATAAGCGTGCCGTCCCCAGGAGCAGTGATGGCGTCTGATGCCCATGAACTGGGCGTGTTCCTGCGCGACGTGGCCAAGTTCAATCAGCCGCAGCGCAATTTCCGCATCTTCGGTGCCGATGTCACACTTTCCGACAGGTTGGGTGCCGTATTCGAGGTCACCAACCGGCAATGGAACGCACAGATCCAAAACAACGATGAGTTCCTTGCTCAGGACGGCCGTGTCATGGAAATGTTGAGCGAACACCAGTGCGAGGGCTGGCTGGAAGGCTATCTGCTCACCGGTCGGCACGGGCTGTTCAACAGCTACGAAGCGTTTATTCACATTATCGACTCGATGTTCAACCAGCACGCCAAATGGTTGAAGGTCTCTGCGGAATTGCCATGGCGGCGCAAGATCGCGTCGCTCAACTACCTGCTGGCGTCCCATGTTTGGCAACAGATGCACAACGGTCTGACACATCAGGATCCCGGTTTTATTGATCTCGTTGTGAACAAGAAAGCCTCGGTCGTGCGCGTCTACCTGCCGCCCGATGCCAATTGCCAGCTCTCGGTCTGGGATCATTGTTTGCGCAGCCGCCACTACGTCAACGTCGTGATCGCCGGCAAGTATCAAGCGCCGCAATGGCTGAACATGGACGCTGCCGTCAAGCATTGCACCGAGGGCGTTAGCATCTGGCAGTGGGCGAGTAACGATCAAGCGGATGAAACCGACGTGGTGATGGTGTGCTGTGGTGACGTGCCGACGCTAGAAACCATGGCTGCGGTCTCCATCCTGCGTGAACACCTGCCTGAGCTTAAAGTCCGCGTGGTCAACGTGGTCGATCTGATGAAGCTGGAAACGCCCAGCGAGCATCCGCACGGCTTGAGCGACACGGATTTCGACGCGATTTTCACCAAAGACAAGCCGGTAATCTTCGCCTTTCACGGCTACCCGTGGCTGATCCACCGGCTGACTTACCGCCGTACCAACCACGACAACTTCCATGTGCGCGGCTATAAGGAAGAAGGCACGATTACTACGCCTTTCGACATGACCGTACTGAATGATCTGGATCGCTTTCATCTGGTGATGGATGCCATTGACCGTTTGCCGCAGACTGGCGAGCAGGGCGTCTACCTGAAGCAGCAGCTCAAAAACAAGCTGATCGAGCACAAGCAATACATCGACAAACATGGTCAGGACATGCCGGAGGTTCGGGATTGGAAATGGAACAATCCCACATGAATACACAAGAGATCATGAACACTGCGAAGGCGCTGGTTGCTGACCTGGCGATGGATGAGAGCAATCCGACTTGCGACAAGCGTTTCGCCACGTTGGGCATTCCTCAGACCAGTGAAGCCCACCGCACGTACCGCGAGATGATCGTGACGACACCGAGCCTTTGCGAATGCATCAGCGGCGCAATCCTTTACGACGATCGCATTGTGGAATCTGGTCTCTCGGGACATGCTCAACTCCGACGCGAGTTGCATCCGCGCAATCTCTTCGCGCCCGATCCCCTGGGCGGGGAGCAACTGAAGGCATAGGCAGTCGGCATCCACGATGCCTCGACCAGCCTCCGCCGACTTGGAACAGTTCCTCGTTGCTCGGGGGGCGGTCGAGATCGGAGCCGACCTGGCACGGTCAACGGTGTGCGCATCCCAAACCCCATCGTGAATCACACTGGAGCGATGTCGTTATGAAACCCATCGATTGCGCAAGACTCTCTGTGTTCTGGGTGTTGCTGAGTTGGCTACCCCTGGCTCCGGTCATGGCCGCTGACTGGCAAGGAACCTTGCCTGATGGTTCGCGGTTCGAGGTGGATGCGACCACGCATCGGGCCTGGCATCGAGAAGGCAGCCAGGTGGAGCCCTTGTGGGATGGCGTGCACCAACTCCAGGATGGCTCGGTGGTGATCGTCCGCCATGGCACCGCAGTACCCACCCAGCGGATGTTGGGCACCTGGATGCGTTCACCCGAGGAGGAATCACTGCTCGCGACAGTGGCCTGTGACGATTTGCTCAAACAGGTCTGCGGTGCGGATCACCGCTGCGCGACGTCGCAACCCTGTGGTCTGGCACATCAGTTACGCGACATGGCGGCGGGCAAATTCGCCCAGGGGATGGATGCTGATGCGCGCATCAAAACCGGTGACCAATGTCGCGAGGCGCTCGCGAATCCGTTCTTTATGCGCTGCGATTAATTCCTCCGCCAAGGCGCTTCTGTGCGGCAGCGTACCGACAGCCATCGCCATTGCGCCTATAAGCACAGTCTCGCAATGGTTCAGTCGGGCGCTGTCAGATGAGCGTTTTGGCTCGTTGCGGAGACCGGCATCGAACCAAATCCTGAGTGGAGTTTGACCATGAAACGCATGAGCCTTCGCACGACGTCGAGCGCTGCCCTCTTTCTTGTGGGAACAGTCGCGGCAGTCAGCGCATTCGCCCAACCGCCACAAGGCGCGTACGGTTCGGGCTACGGCCAGGGTCCCGGCATGATGAATGGCAGCGGTCCTGGATACGGTCAGGGTTCGGGCTACGGCATGGGTCCCGGCATGATGGGTGGCGACGATCCTGGATACGGCCAGGGTCCCGGCATGATGAATGGCGGCGGTCCTGGATACGGTCAGGGTTCGGGCTACGGCATGGATCCCGGTATGATGAATGGCGGCGGTTCTGGATACGGTCAGGGTTCGGGCTACGGACAGGGGTCTGGTTTCAATCGAACCCGATAACCTCAGGCGCTGCTTGAGGCGCGAACAGCGGGAGCCGGCGTGGATCAGAGCACAGACCAGAGCGTCCCTCTAGCCAATCGCGGCCTAGTCGTTGCGGTGCGCGGCAGCGTCGTGGATCTGCGCTTCGAGACGCATCTGCCCGCGATCTATCGGCTGCTGCGCGCGGGGTCGGAAGGCCAGATCCGCATCGAGGTGCTGGCGCAGTTGGATGCCTATCATGTGCGCGGAATCGCCCTGACGCCCACGCAGGGGCTCGCACGCGGCATGTGGGTAGAGGACAGCGGCGGGTCACTGATGGCACCGGTGGGCAAAGGCATCCTCGGGCGCATGTTCGACGTGTTCGGCAACGCCATCGACCGCCAGCCGGCACCCACTGATCTCCAATGGCGCTCGGTGCATCACGCCCCGCCACCCCTGGCGCGGCGTTCGACCCAGTCCGAGGTCTTCGAGACCGGGATCAAGGTCATCGATGTGCTGGTTCCGCTGGAGCGCGGCGGCAAGGCGGGTCTGTTCGGCGGGGCGGGCGTGGGCAAGACCGTGCTGCTCACCGAGATGATCCACAACATGATCGGGCACCATGCCGGTGTCAGTCTCTTTTGCGGTATCGGCGAGCGCTGTCGCGAAGGCGAGGAACTCTATCGCGAGATGAAGGACGCTGGCGTCCTGCCGAACATGGTCATGGTCTTCGGCCAGATGAACGAGCCACCGGGCAGCCGCTTTCGCGTCGGCCATGCCGCGCTGACGATGGCCGAGTATTTTCGCGACGACGAGCAGCGTGACGTTTTGCTGCTGATCGACAATATCTTCCGCTTCATCCAGGCCGGCATGGAAGTCTCAGGCCTCATGGGTCAGATGCCCTCGCGCCTCGGCTATCAGCCAACCATGGGGACGGAGTTATCGGGGCTGGAGGAGCGCATCGCCAACACCGATGCTGGGGCCATTACCTCGATTCAGGCGGTCTATGTACCGGCGGACGACTTCACCGACCCGGCTGCGGTTCATACCTTCTCCCATCTCTCCGCCTCCATCGTGCTCTCGCGCAAACGGGCGGGGGAGGGGCTGTATCCGGCCATCGACCCGCTGCAATCGAGCTCTCGCATGGCCACGCCGGGCATTGTTGGCGAGCGGCACTACGCACTGGCGCAGGCGATCCGGCGCACCCTCGCCCAATACGCGGAGCTGAAAGACATCATTGCGATGCTGGGACTGGAGCAGCTCTCGCCGGAGGATCGCAACCTGGTTGCGCGTGCTCGGCGGCTGGAGCGTTTTCTGACTCAGCCATTTTTTACCACTGAACGCTTTACTGGCCTGACCGGCAAGCTTGTGAGCCTGGCCGATGCGCTGGATGGCTGCGAGCGCATTTTGGGCGATGAGTTCAAGGATGTGCCCGAGCGGGCGCTTTATATGATTGGGGCGGTGGATGAGGCGAAGGTTAAGGACGACAAGGACAAGACACCATGAATTTGAAGGTGCTGCTGCCATTTCGCATCTTTGCGGAGGTCACGGAGGTGACGCGCATCGTCGCCGAGACGCCGGACGGCGCCTTCGGGCTCTTGCCGCGTCGATTGGATGGTGTCGCGGCGCTTGCGCCCGGGATTCTGATCTACGAATCCGATACCGAGGGCGAGGTCTACCTGGCCGTGGATGAAGGGGTGCTGGTCAAGACCGGCGCTGAGGTGCTGGTGTCCGTGCGCCGGGCGATTCGCGGCACCGACCTCGGCCAGTTGCGCACGACGGTGGAGCAGGAGTTTCTGCTCCTGGACGATCGCGAGCAGGAGATGCGCGCGGTGATGGCGAAACTGGAATCTGGATTTCTGCACCGTTTCGTGAGTCTGCAACATGACTGAGTTTCCAGATAGAAAGACCTCGGACAGGGCTCCGACTCTCGCCGGACAGATCGGCGACAAGGCCGTGCGCAAGCTTAAGGCTCGGCGCAATCCCACGCCGGGGGTCTGGTTCGGCCTGGGCATGATGGGGCTGATTGGCTGGTCAGTGGTGGTGCCGACGCTGCTCGGCGCGGCGCTGGGGCTCTGGCTCGACGCACAGCATCCGGGCACCCATTCCTGGACGCTGGCGCTGCTGGTGGGCGGGCTCACGCTCGGCTGTTTCAATGCCTGGCATTGGGTCGCCAAGGAAGAACAAGCGATGCGCGAAGAGCAGGAGGATGACGATGACTGACACGCTGAGCCTGGTGCTGGCAGGGGTCGCTGGCCTGGCGCTCGGGGCGGTTTTCTTCGGCGGGCTCTGGTGGACGCTGCGCAGGAGCCTGGCGTCCCCCAGGTCGGCGCTGTGGCTGTTGGCTAGCCTGCTGACGCGGATGAGCCTGCTTCTGGTCGGCTTGTACCTGGTTTCCGACGGTCATTGGGAGCGCCTGCTGGCTGGGCTCGTCGGCGTCATCGGCGCGCGTTTTGTCGTTCTGCAACTGACCAGCCCGTCAGTTGTCTCGAAGGAGGCCCAGCATGCACCTGAGTCCCGATGAGATCATCTTCTGGCAGGACGGGTTTCTCAAGCTCAACGCGACCATCGTCTTCACCTGGGCGTTGATGCTCGTGCTGGTGGTCGGCTCGCTCCTGGTCACGCGCAAGCTGTCACGGGATCTCAGCCGTTCGCGCTGGCAGAACCTGCTGGAGATCCTCGTCACCGGCATCGAGAAACAGATCGCAGAGGTCGGACTGCGCGACGCACGGACCTATCTCGGCTTTCTCGGCACCCTCTTCCTGTTCGTCGCTGCGGCCAGCCTGGCCACCATCATTCCGGGCTACGAGCCGCCAACGGGCTCGCTCTCGACCACGACCGCACTCGCCCTTTGCGTACTGGTGGCCGTGCCCTTTTTCGGCATCGCGGACCAGGGTCTCGGCGGCTATCTCAAGTCCTACATGGAGCCGACCGTCATGATGCTGCCGTTCAACATCATCAGCGAGGTCTCGCGCACCCTGGCCCTGGCGGTGCGTCTGTTCGGCAACATGATGAGCGGGACGATGATCATCGCCATCCTGCTCACCATCACGCCCTTCCTCTTTCCCATTCTCATGACGGCGCTCGGTCTGCTCACCGGGATGGTACAGGCGTACATCTTCAGCATCCTGGCTGCGGTCTATATCGCGGCCGCCACGCGGACGCGCAAGCCAAAGCCAGCGACCAACCCATGAGACACCCACAGACTCAGCGGAGGACACACCATGGATAGCTTGACCCTGATCGCCTTGGCATCGATCGTCATCGCCGGCCTCACCACCGGCTTCGGCACCATGGGGCCAGCGCTCGCGGAAGGCCGGGCGGTGGCGACCGCGCTGACGGCGCTAGCGCAGCAACCTGACGCCTCGGCCACCATCACCCGCACCCTGTTCGTGGGTCTGGCGATGATCGAGTCCACCGCCATCTACTGCTTCGTGGTCTCGATGATCCTCATCTTTGCCAATCCCTTCTGGAACCTCGCCATCACACAGGTCGCCGGGAAGTAGGCCATGCTCATCGACTGGTTCACCGTCGGCGCGCAGGTCATCAACTTTCTGGTCCTGGTGTGGTTGCTGAAGCGCTTTCTCTATCGCCCGATCCTCGACGCCATCGACGCGCGCGAGCAGCGCATCGCCGCCGAGCTGGCGGACGCCGACGCAAAACGCGCCGAGGCCAAGCAGGAGCGCGAGACCTTTCAGCACAAGAACCAAGAATTTGATCAGCAGCGCGCGGCACTCTTTACGCACGCCATGGACGAGGCGAAGGCCGAACGCCGGCGGCTGCTTGATGAGGCCAGGCAGACCGCCGACGCTTTACGTGACAAGCGGCAGGAGGCGTTGCGCCAGGAAGCCGATCAACTCAATCAGGCACTCATGCACCGGACAGAGCAGGAGGTCTTCGCGATTGCGCGTAAGACGCTGACGGATCTCGCCGGGGCGAGTCTGGAAGAGCGTCTGGTTGATGTCTTCATTGAGCGCCTGGGGGCGATGGATAGCGAGGCGCACACCCTGTTTGCCGAGGCGCTGAAGGCGACCTCTGAACCCGTGCGTGTGCGCAGTGCCTTTGAGCTGCCGCCGGCGCAACGTGAGCTGATTCAAGCGGCGCTTAATAGCAGATTTGAAACTGAGGTTCCGGTCCAGTTTGAAGCTGGGCCGGATTTAGTTGGCGGGATCGAGCTAACCGCGAATGGTCAACAGGTCGGCTGGAGCATTGCGGATCATCTGAGGTCGCTGGAGCAGGGGGTTAGGGAGCTTCTTAAGGCGAAGGATCAATCCGATGTCGTGCCTAAGCCAGCGCAGCCCGCACCCGACGCAACGCATTCATGAACGCCGCGCCCGACACCTTGCAGTCAGTCTTCGATGGCGTCTTCGGCGCCATTGACCAGACGCGGGAAACCTATAGGCCGCAACTAACCCCCCACGAGATCGGTACCATCGCCAGCGTCTCCATCGGTATCGCCAAGGTCTCCGGTCTGCCAAGCGTTGGATTCGAAGAGCTGCTGGCGTTTCCCGGGGAGGTGTTCGGCATCGCCTTCAACCTCGACCCGGACGAGATCGGCGTCGTCCTGCTCGGCGACTACTGGCAACTGCACGCTGGCGATGCGGTCGAGCGCACCGGCCGGGTCATGGACGTAGCGGTTGGCGATGGCCTGCTGGGGCGCGTCATCGACCCGCTCGGCCGACCGCTCGATGGCCTGGGGGCACTGACCACCAGCAAGCGCCTGCCAATCGAACGCCCCGCCACGGCCATCATGGACCGCGCGCCCGTCACCGTGCCGTTGCAGACCGGGCTGAAGGTCATCGACGCAGTCATCCCGATCGGGCGCGGTCAGCGCGAGCTGATCCTCGGCGACCGCCAGACGGGCAAGAGCGCCATTGCGATCGACACCATCCTCAACCAGCGCGGCCAGGATGTCCTGTGCGTCTATTGCGCCATCGGCCAGCGTGCGTCCGCGATCGCCAAGACGCTGGCGACCTTCCGGGAACAGGGCGCGCTGGATTACACCCTGACCGTTGTGACCGAAGGTAACGACGCGCCGGGGCTCACCTACATCGCCCCCTATGCCGCGACCAGCATCGCCGAGCACTTCATGGAACAAGGCCGCGACGTGCTGATCGTCTATGACGACCTCACCCACCATGCGCGCGCCTATCGTGAGTTGTCGCTGCTGCTGCGCCGCCCGCCCGGCCGCGAGGCCTTCCCCGGCGATATCTTCTACATCCACTCGCGTCTTCTGGAGCGCGCCACGCGCCTGCGCGAGGACCTTGGTGGGGGCTCGCTCACCGCGCTGCCCATCATCGAGACCGAGGCGCAAAACATCTCGGCCTACATTCCAACCAACCTTATCTCCATCACCGACGGGCAGATCTACCTCTCACCGTCGCTGTTCGAACTGGGCGTGCTGCCCGCGGTCGATGTCGGCCAATCCGTCTCGCGTGTCGGAGGCAAGGCGCAACGGGCGGCCTACCGCGCGGTGGCGGGCGATCTGAAGCTCGCCTACGCCCAGTTCGAGGAACTGGAAACCTTTGCCCGCTTCGGTGCCCGCGTGGATGACGACACCCGGAGCCGCATCGCGCATGGTCGGCGCATCCGCGCCTGCCTCGAGCAGCCGGAATTCGCCCCGGTGTCGATGCCCGCGCAGATCGCCATCCTGCTGGCCTTGACCGCCGGACTTTTCGACGCGGTACCGCTCGAGCGGATGGCCGACGCCGGTCGGGCGGTGCAGGAGGCGGCGGCGAAGATCCCGGATGATGTCAACGAGCGGCTGGTGAGCGCCGACTCATTGAGCGATGCGGATCGTCAAACCATCATCGGGGTCGGACGCGAGGCGCTCGCCGGGTTCTAGCCCCAGACTGACCCCGAGCCAAAACCGGGCGGGTAGCGCGGACGGACGACGACGGAATCCGGACTACGCTTGAAATAGGCAGACACACGAACCCGCCGCATCACGGGAGAATCTCCGAGCATGATCACGAAACTCCGCCATGGGTGGCAAGCGATGCGGTCGAGCTTCTGGTTCGTCCCCGCTCTGATGGTGGTGGATGCCGTGGTGCTGGCCATCCTGCTGATCACCTTGGACGCGAGCCTCGATCTGCATGTGGCGGCGCGTTGGCCGCTACTCTTCGGCGCCGGCGCGGCCGGCGCCCGTGGGCTGCTCACGACCGTCGCCAGCTCCATGATCACGGTGGCCGGAGTGGTGTTCTCGATCACCCTCGTGGCACTCTCGCTGACCTCCAGTCAGTACACCTCGCGCGTCATTCGCAACTTCATGCGCGACCGCGTCAACCAGTTGGTGCTCGGCGTCTTCCTCGGCATTTTCGCCTACTGCTTGGTGATCCTGCGGACGATTCGCGCGGCTGACGAAGGAGCCTTCGTCCCGACGCTGGCGGTGCTGGCTGGCCTGATCCTCGCCTTCGTCGGGATCGCGGTGCTGATCCACTTCATCCATCACATGGCGTTGGTGCATAAAGAAGCAGTGGGCAGGATTCCCCTTTCCCCATTTTCTCAGGACACAGCGACCCCAACCCGCACCGAGATCGGCATCCCCAGATAGGTCATCTGATTCATCGTGGCGATTCGGGCGTGGACCTC
>CAIUAY010000058.1 GCA_903897335.1 uncultured Chromatium sp.
CGCCTTCTTGGGGGAAGCGTCTTCGCCACTTTCAGAAACTGTCGATGACATGTCTGGGGACTGTCTCCGCTGAAACGACCGCCAGCTTAGCCGTTGTCTGAAGGTTTATGCACCAACGCCTGGTCACAGTTCCACAACCTGCGCAATCAGGTTCGACAGCGGCACGTTCTCGCAGATCACTGGCAGTTTGATCTGAGCAGTGGTGACGCCAGGGCGCAGACGTTCGGCATACAACTGATCCAGCCAGCCCGGATTCATCACCAGCAGTTGCGGGGACATGAGCAACTGCTGTCCGCGTAGCATTTGATATGGCATCGCCTGAGCGATCAACGCCTGATCCATCGCCGCCAGCCAGTTGGCGTCTGGAGCCATGCCGCCAGGTTCGATACAAAAGACATAGCGGTGATGCGCTGCGTCCATCACGATGCAGAAATGCCGCCAGCGCAACTGGTGCGCCGCGAGCGTCTGACGCAGGATATCCGAAAGAAACGCGCCGCTGAGTTTCTCGCCCGCCAGATTCGCAATATCGCGGGTCTTGCTGACGAATTCGATATTTGGATTCTGCGCCGTGAAGCCCTTGACGCGCACGATGTCATGCAGATTGTAGCGATACAGTCCCGAATAGCTGGTGATCAGCAGACTGTATTCCTCGCCATCTTTCAGTTCATGCGCCAGCAGTGGCTCGCCACCGGACAGCGGCTGAAACTCGAAGAAATAGCCCAAGATCGCCAGAGGGCCTGCGCTGACACCGGGCTTCATGGGGAGGTTGAACTTACCCTCGCTGGCGCCATAGCCGCAGTCCGCCAGCATCACGCCTTCTGGCAGCAACGGCAGCAAACCTTCCAGATAACGTCCGACTGAACCGCCCAGCCAGCAGGCGATCATCGTCAGATTCGGCCAGTAATCGCGTGGCTCAAGCTGACCCCGCCGCGTCAGCATGTCACGCAGTGACTGTGCTCGTTCGGAGTCTGGCGTCAAATCCTGTTCCAACGCCTCGCGTAGCTCGGGCGACAGCGCCAGCTCTGGTGACAGCGTGCCTTGCCCGATGTCGGCAATGAGACGTTCAGTGTGCTGATTGGCGGTTTCCAGCAACGCAGTCATTCTGCCTGGATTATTCCCAATCAGCAGCCGCACCTGGGGCTTGGCCAGGGCATAACGCATGATCAGATAGTCGAGCGTGGCCGTTTCGGTTGCCTGCAACACCTCCGGCGGAAACGCCATGCGACGCAAAATCTCCGGCGAGGCGTCGGCCAGCGTCAACCCGGAAGCAAATCCCACAGGGATACCGCAGGCCGTCTTGCCGATGGTAGCGACATTGGACAGCGGAATGAAAAAACCATCCAGCAGATCGGGTGCCATCCTGATCAGTAGCGCGGTTCGGATGCGGCTGACCAGTGACTTGACCAGTTCACCCTCGGCGCTTTCGGGAATATTTTTGAATGCACCAGTGGTGCCGCTGGTGCTGATGAAATGCGTGGGCTGACCAGCAAACAGCAGATCGGTTGCGCCGTCCTCCATGCGCTGCGCGGAAGAGGCGACATCCGCCCATTCCGATGCCGGTACCTCGCGCCTGAAATCAGCGACTGAGCGGATTGCGTCAAACCTGTGCGCTTTGCCAAATTCAGTCTGCGCGTTGCGCTCGATGATCTCCAACAGCACCCGCGTCTGGATCTTCTCCACCGAGGCGCAGGCACCCATGAACAACTGCACCAGCTCAGGTTCTGGCTTGCCGCGCAGATCGTCGAGCGAGCGCAGACCTTCGGCCATCATCTGGAATCGGGCAGCCGCTCGCGCCTGAAGCTGTCTTCCGATGCTTTTCAGAATCTCCATTGGGACATTGATCGCATGGCAGGATTCAATCCCTTGGAATCCGGGCATCGAATTGGCCTCGCCGACGACAAATCCATCACCCTTGAACAGCAGATCAATTCCGCCGATGTTCAACCCGATGACATCAATCACGCGCTTTGATAGCTCGCGGATCGTCTCGCTCATGGGGTAATCATCCGCGTTCCCGCCAGCGGAGATATTCGACTTAAATCCGTCAGCCGACCGGTTTTGACGCAACATGCAGACCTGTGGCTGACCGTCGATGACCAACACCCGCAGATCGCGTCCGCGACTGTCAGCAATAAACTCCTGTGCCAGAATGGCCGACTGACAACGTGCGGCGTCGAGCATTTCAAGCAGTGTGTCCAGCTCCTTTTCAGTGTGGATCAGGGACACGCCATGCCCTTTGGAACCATCGAGGATCTTGATCACCATCGGCAGACCCAAGGTCTCACGCAGAAATACCGGAGACGTTTCCGGGCGGATCAGGATGGTTTTGGGCACTGGAATCCCAGCGGCTGCCAGCAATTGCAGCGTCAGCAGCTTGTCGCCAGTTTTCTTCAGTGTCTCAGTCCGGTTCACGCACAGCACGCCCTGCGTTTCAAGTTGTTGCAGGAGCGCCAGATTATAGGCATCGGCCTCTTCCACGAAGGCGGCGATGGCAAACATCGGTAGCGCCACTGCCTCGCCGTGGCGAATGATGCGAGTCGGTGACTGTGGGTCGAGGATCAGCGCAATATCCTTGGGCACGACGATCTCCAGCTCAACGCCCGCCGTGCGAGCTTCCTCGCAGGCTCGCGTCAGCTCCTGAACTGCCTTGCCCGTGTAGAGCATCCAGCCGTGCATCGTCTTATTCATCAAACACCGCCTCATGAAAACATTGTTCAACATAGGATCGCAGTTCGACTGCCACCTCATCGCATAACTGGATGCGATTGAAATCGAAACGCTGCGCGTTGAGCCGGGTATAAAGCAGCCACCAGCGATCCGGCGCCTCGACGACCCAGCCACAGAAGAACAGACGCAACCGACGTGCTTCAGTCTCCAGCGTCTCCGGCAGCGGTTGCCAGCCTGGAAACCGCACCAAAACCGTTTTGATGTCGTCGGATTCCAGCTCAAACAACTGTTTGCGCAATACCGCCGGATAATCCAGGCCAGGCGCTGACAGCGAGAGGATCGTCAGCGCGGAATCGGCATAGGTGTCCAGCGTCAGCGCCGTCGTCTCTGGCAAGGCGGATGGTCGCGATTCGGCGATTTCCAGCGTCAGTTCGGCATTGTCAAACAGCCGCTGAGTGATTGCCACATGACGCGGCGGCACCCAGAGGCGAATGATCGGCAGCGGACGATTGACGGTGACGGCATGTAGCAGGCTTTCGCGCTGGTCGTCGCTGTCTTCGGCCAGACTGAGAAAACGAGCACGCCCATGCACCGAGAGTTTCAGAGCCATCGGCCTGAAATTGAACACGCTGCATACTTTCTGCGAGAGTGTGTGCGTCGTGACCAGATTGGCCTCGCCGAGTGCCAGCGCGGCGGTCTGCCGGACATCGCGGATCACCGCCTTGATAAGTTGCAGCAATCCAGTACTGCGACGGTACTCCGGCTGCACCATCAGTGCGCCGAATTCGGCGACCTCGGCGCTTTCGGGGGAAGACAGGATTGCCATCTGTCCGACCACGCGTCCATCGGGACTCAGCGCGACTAAGGATCTGACGCGACCGCTGGCAAGCGCCTCCTGAAGCTGGTCGGCGTAATAGAAAAACTCCTTGCTGTAGGAGTAGCCATAATTGCGATAGGCCAGTTCGACGATGCCCGGAACATGTTGGGGTTCAGCCAGCATCACCTGGAGTTTTTCTTTCGCTGAGGCGGCGCTGTCAGCCGTTTCCAAATCTGTGAACGGGTGCCGGGGATGGGCAAACCGCTTGACCAGCACGGTGCGCCAGCCCGCCCGCCCGTGATTGACGAACTCGAACTGATCAACCATCTTCTCGATCAAAAATAACCCCAGGCCATCCAGCGTTTCTTCAGGCTGATCTGCTGCATATTTTGGCAGATCATGCAGATTGACCGGCAGTCCCAGATTGCTGAAAACCAGGCGCAGTCCATCCTCCAACACCTCGCAGCGCACCTCGAACTGCTCCTTGAGACCATCGCCTGGATAGCGTTCGATGATATACACGCCCGCTTCCTCAGAGGCCATCGCCAGCTCTGACAGCTCTTTGGACGTTGCGCCCAGACCACGGGCAAGCTCGGTGATAAAGGACACGACAGGCGGCAGCAACTCCACCCTATAATAGGTTGTGATCGTCAATTGCACGGCTTTACCAGTCTCCCAAACAGACAAATCGACGCAGGTCATTTTGGACGATCTACTTTACTACAGCCAATCCACCAGAGGTGCGCGTGAGCGACAAGTCACTCAAAGAGCTGATCGAGGAACGGTTCGATGTCGACAGCCAGCAACTGCCGGTCTTTAACCGGGTGGCGCTGGAGCTACAGAAACTCAAACAGTCTGAGACGGCATCCATGAACCAGATCGCCGATCTGATCATGAAAGACCAGTCGCTTGCCAGCCGTGTCCTGCGTCTGGCTAATTCATCCTTTTACAGCGGTCTGAAACGGGTCGATACGGTCAGCGCCGCCGTGATCAGGCTGGGGATGGATCGCGTGACTAGTCTGGCGATGGTTGCTTCGCAATTGCTGGCGCACAGCATGCAGGTCAAGGCGGTGTCAAAGTATGTTCCGGCACTCTGGAGCCGTTCCTATGTCTGCGCGACCGGTGGACGCTGGCTGGCGCAACAGACTGGCTATGGCGCGCTGGCGGAAGAGGCATTTTTAACCGGACTAATGCATGACATTGGTGAACTATATCTGCTCAAGGTGCTGGAAAAACTGGCGCAAGATCGGGAGCATCCATTGCAGCTGACGGATGCGCTGGTCGGCGAGATCCTGGAAGCAATGCACGAGGAAATCGGCTATCGGCTAATGGTGAAATGGGAACTGCCGGAGATCTATGCGCAAGTGACTCGCAGTCACCATGCATACGAATTCGATGAAAACAACGCGCTGCTGCTGATTACCCGGCTGCTGGACACGCTCTGTCACAAACTCGGAATCGGTCAGGCAGCCGATCCTGAGATCGTGCTGGCCGCCACTGCCGAGGCGCAACTCCTGGGACTCAAGGAGATCAAGCTGGCGCAACTGGAAGTCATGCTGGAAGACGTGGTTTCTGAGGCAAACGGTCTGCTGGTTTGAATCAGGCTCACAAACACTGCGCTTGACGTTTCATCTTGTTGACGATGGCATAAACGCCAACGTGACGGTTAGGACTTAAATTTTCTTCGAGCTGCAACCCCGTGAACAGATCATCCACATCGAGCGCCGTGATCTGTGCTGGCGTTTTCCCTGAAAACAGCCCGATCAGCAGCGCCACCACGCCCTTGATGATCGCCGTATCGCAATCGCCGACATACCCGATCTGATCAGTCTGTTCAAGATCAGGATGCGCCGCGACATGCACCAGACTCATGCACTCAGTCACCCGATTGGCATCGGTTTTGTCTTCAGCAGGCATCGCAGGAAGACGCTCGCCAAGTTCAACGAGGTATTGATAACGCTGCTCCCAATCGCCGAGCAGCTCAAAGTTTTCGATGATTTCTTGAATGTCGTCGTTAGGCATCGTCAGGGCTGCTCGTCACAGCGTTCAGAGGCTGAATGACTCGCCGCAACCGCAGCTTGCCTTGACATTGGGGTTACGGAACTCAAAGCCTTCATTCAGCAGGCTCGATTTCACGAAATCGATTTCCATGCCATCGAGATGATCGAGACTGCCGCCGTCGACCACGACCTTGACGCCATGGCTTTCAAAGACCTGATCCTGCGCGTCAAGTGCATCGGCATACTCGACAGCATAGGCAAAACCATGACAGCCGCTTTTTTTGGTGCCAACGCGCAGGCCAATGCCATGTCCGCGCTTGTCGAGCATTTTGGCGACATGACGCGCTGCCGCTTCGGTTAGTGTGACTGCCATTGGTGAATCCTCGTGAAGCATGATTTATTGATAAGAGATAGATACGGCTACCAGCATTTTCAAGCACAGACAGACGTTCATGAACACGACGCCACCGTGCATCATGGAACGCAAGATCGCGGATCAGCGACCGTTGCTCAATATTTCGCGCAAGTTGCCGAGATGAGCCAGCACACGCGCTTTGCGTTGCTCCGGAGTGTCGATGCGGTCATCGTCCCACGCCAGTTGTTCTCTGGGGAGTTCGCGGAGGAAACGGCTCGGTTCGCTGCTCACCCATTTGCCATAGCGTTTGCGGCGGCGGGTGAACGTGAAGGTCAGTGACCGTCGGGCGCGGGTGATGCCAACGTAGGCCAGACGGCGCTCTTCCTCGATGCTATCCTCGTCAATGCTGACGCGATGCGGTAGGAGGTCTTCTTCCATCCCGACCAGAAACACATGCGAAAATTCTAGCCCCTTCGCCGCATGCAACGTCATTAGATGCACCCCATCCCCGCCATCCGCATCATCCTGCCGGTCGAGCGCATCCCGCAGCATGAGATGCGCGACCATGTTTGCAAGCGTCTGACCGTGATATTCGCCCCGGCGTAACTGCTCCAGCCAGTTCATCAGACTGGTGACGTTATCAAAGCGCCAGTCTGCAATCTGCTTGCTGGAAGCGTTGTCGCGCAGCCATTGCCGGTATTCAATGGTGTCGATCAGCGCCGTCATGGCCGCGACTGGATCTGTGGTGGCCTGGGTGGTGTGGTCGGTCATCAGGCGGGCAAAAGTCGTGAGCCGTTCGCGTTGGCGGTTGCTGAAATGTTCAGGCTGCATGAGCGCCGTCTCCAGCGCGATGCAGGTGGCGAGTAATCCAGTCCCACGCTCGCGGGCATAGTCGGCAAGTTGTTGCAGCGTGGTCGAGCCGATCTCGCGCCGAGGCGTGTTGACGATGCGCAAAAACGCCACGTCATCTTCCGGGTTCGCCAGCAGCCGCAGATAGGCCATGACATCCTTGATTTCGGCGCGAGCAAAAAAGGAGGTGCCGCCGCTGATGACATAGGGCAGTTTGTGTGCGCTCAGCGCCTGCTCAAAAGTCGCGGCCTGATGGTTGCCGCGATAGAGAATGGCGATGTCGCTCAACGGTATTTTCGCGGCAAATTTCAAATTCAGAATCTCAGCGGCCACCCGTTCGGCCTCATGCGTTTCATCCTTGCAACAGAGCACCCGCGGCCGCTCGCCAGCGCCGAGTTCACTCCACAGACGTTTCTCGAAAACGTGCGGATTGCGTGCGATCAGCACGTTGGCCAGACCCAGAATGCTGGCGCTGGAGCGATAGTTCTGCTCCAGCATGATGACCTGAAGCGTCGGATAGTCGTCTTTGAGCCGCGCCAGATTTTCTGGTCGCGCCCCACGCCAGGCATAAATCGACTGATCATCATCGCCAACCACAGTAAACGCGCCGCGAACGCCGGCCAGATGCCGGACAAGTTCATACTGTGCGCCGTTGGTATCCTGATATTCATCGACCAGCAAATAGCGGATGCGTCCCTGCCAGGCTTCCAGCAGATCGGGCTGTGTCCTGAACAGTTGCGCCGGACGCAGAATCAGATCATCGAAATCGACAGCGTTATAGGCGCTCAGGCTACGTTCATAATCGGCATACAGTGTGGCCAGCCGTGCCTCAAACGCATCTTCAGCGCGGCTTAATGCCTGGTCAGGAAAGATAAAATCATTTTTCCAGCCAGAGATCCGCTGCTGCGCCGCAGGCAGGCTGAGGTTTTCCGCAGCAGGGACGCCACGCAGATGCTCCTTGATCAGCGTCTGGGCATCCTGCGCGTCAAACAGCGAAAACCCCGTGCGCAATCCGGCACGTTCCGGGTGTCGGTGCAGGATATCGAGACCAAGCCGGTGAAAGGTCGAGATATTTAATCCGCGTGCGTTCAATCCCTTAACCGACTGACTGACCCGTTCGCGCATCTCGCGGGCGGCCTTGTTGGTGAAGGTGAGGGCGCGGATGTGACGTGCCGGAATGCCTGCATGTCCGATCAGATGCGCGATTTTTTGCGTGATGACGCGGGTTTTTCCCGAACCGGCGCCGGCCAGAACCAGGAGTGGGCCTGCGGTGTACTGGACAGCGTCGAGCTGTCGTGAATTCAGTCCGCTCATTGCGGTTCGAGCGGCTGTCGTTTGGAAGTGGATGATGCCCAGACAAGCAATCTTGCCAGGTTCGTATTAACATGCGCGTCAGTTTTTTGCCACGTTATGGTGATCATGTGTTCAGTCGCAGTCTATTCATGCTTGTGCTGTTGCTCGTCTCCGCGACACTGTGCGCCCAGAAAGAACCGCCAGCGGCTGATAGCGGATTTTTGCAGGCACCGACGGTTGAGCCGTCGCCAGTGACCGGCGAGTCAGTTGAACCGGATATCACGATTACCGAATCCGGCGGCGATGTCATCTATGAATATCGGGTGCGCGGGGTGCTGTACATGGTGCGGGTGCAGCCACAGATCGGGCCTCCGTATTATCTTTACGATCTGAATGGCGATGGCGTTCTCGATCCACAGGAGCGTTCGGCAAAAAATATCGCTGTTCCACAGTGGGAGCTGTTTCACTGGAATTGATCGACACGCCACGCGGCCTATTGGCGGCAGGGATCTTATTGCGCCTGGATACGAGCGGCGAGAAAGCTCTTGGTTTTACGTTTTTCGAAGTGCCGCAGTGCCAGAAACGTGATCCAGCCGATCATGACCATGCCGAGACTGAATGCGCCATATGCAAGCGGCCAGGAAACGACGCCTTGCGTCATCATCGAGAATTCGGACATGCCGCCCATGCCAGCCAGCACGTTGATGGGCATGAAGACGACCGTGATGGTCGTTAAGACCGAAACGCGCTGGTTTTGATTGATGTTGATAAAGCCGATCGTGGCATCCATCAGAAAATTGATCTTCTCAAACAGGAAGGCGGTATGACTGTTGAGTGATTCAATGTCGCGCAGGATTTCTTTTGCGTCATTGACTTGATCCGGTGAAATAAATCGACCCCGCATCAGAAAAGACACCATGCGCTGCGTATCCAGGATGTTTCTACGGATGCATCCATTGAGGTCTTCCTGCTCCGCGATATCCGCCAGGATGCCAGATGCTTCGGAATCCGTCATGGCTTCTCTCAAGACCTGGCGACCGACCTGTCCGAGCGTCGTGTAAATATCTTCCAGCGCATCGGCGGAATACTCGATATCCGCGCCATAAAGATCAAGCAAAACATCTTTACTATCCGAGACATAGCCTGGCTGGTTATGCGCTCTCAGTCGTTGTAGGCGAAAGACCGGCAATTCTTCGTCGCGAATCGTAAACAAAATATCCTTGTGCAGAATGAATGCCACCGGAACACTACGTGATTCATCATCGCGATCCAGCAGAAAGTTGGAATGCAGGTGAACCTCGTCGTTTTCCTCAACGTAGAACCGTGCGCTCACCTCCAGATCGGTCGCGTCGTCAGGGGCAGGCAACTCCAGACCGTAATACTGTCCAATGCTGCGCCGTTCACCTTTGGAGGCGCCAAGTAGATCAATCCAGATGGGATGAATCGCTGCCAGATCCTGGCGGCACGTAATGGGTATCCGATGCAGACGCCCGTTGACCAGCTCGAAGGCGTTCATCTGACCCTTGCCATCACGAGGCTCTCGCGGTCCGACCAATGCCTCCCGAAGCTCGTCTGAAATTTCCCACAGCACCTCGTCTTGCCGGTCTTCGCCGACCTGAAGCCAAAGCCGCCTGGCATCATCGATGAACAGCGTGGTGAGTATCTCGCCAATCTCAGTGGCTGACAGATTTTCAAGAACGCTGTTTAATTCAGCGAGATGCTGCTTGTGCACTAACGTCTCGACAAGTTCGTGGCGGGGCATCGACTGATTGTGCAACATACTTTCTACCAACTTCTGCTTGTTCAGCAGGTCAATCATCTTTTTCATCTGAGGCCAATCCAGACAGCTATCTGACACGTTTTATGCTCCCAATGCGTTGGATCAAAAATCTATTTTTAAAAAATAAAAATTTATCCGACCAATTGAGGCACCACGCCATTTCAAACCCTCAAACCCTGAAATGACCCACCAGATCCTGGAGTTCGGTGGCCAGCCGTGCGAGCTGCTCCGAGGCGTCGGTAGTTTGCCGGGCACCCTGGGCATTATCCTCGGCGGCATCAGAGATGCTGGTGACGTTGCGGTTCATTTCTTCAGCGACCGCGCTCTGCTCTTCGGCTGAACTGGCGACCTGAGTGTTGACATCGTTGATCGTGGTGACGGCTGCCGTGATTGCATTCAGTGAACGCTCCGCGTCGACGGCGCTGGCACGGCTCGACTCAGCGTGTCGTTGGCTTTCTTCCATCACCGTAACCGCCCGCCGACTGGCGTTTTGAAGCCGTTCAATCATGGCCTGGATTTCCTGGGTCGAGGTCTGGGTGCGATTAGCGAGTGAACGCACCTCATCGGCGACGACCGCGAAGCCGCGTCCCGCCTCGCCGGCTCGTGCCGCTTCGATGGCAGCGTTGAGCGCCAGCAGATTGGTCTGTTCGGCGATTCCTCGGATCACGTCCAGCACTTTGCCGATTTCCTGGCTGTCCTTGCCAAGCTCACGGATCACGTCAGCCGCTTTTTGAACCTCCTGGGCGAGCTGCTCAATCCGTGCCATGGTTCCTGAAACTACCTGTTTGCCGACCATGGCGGCTGTCTGTGCAACATTGGTCGCGTCCGCGCCATTCTGTGCGCTGTGCGCGACTTCCTGGGCGGTGGCGCTCATTTCGTGCATGGCTGAAGCAAGCTGGTCGACCTCATTGCGCTGACGGCTGACGCCAGCATTGGTGCGTTCGGTGACGTTTGCCAGATCTCCGGCGGCACTGGCAAGTTGCGAGGTCGATTCCAGGATGCGCCGGATCAGATCGCGGAAGTTATCCATCATGGAATTGAACGCCGTGGAGGCGCGTCCGATCTCGTCATGGCCTTCGATCGGCAGGCGACGGGTCAGGTCGCCATCGCCGTGCGCAATGCCATCCAGACCAATCGTCATCTGCTGCATGGGACGGGTGACGAAGCGGGATGTAAAAAAATAAAGGAACAACAGGACGGGAACGCTGAGCAGGGCTGCAAAACTGAAAATCTTGATCGCAAACCAACGCACGTTGGCGTTGACGTCATCCAGTGTAATCTCCATGCTGACCGCTCCCAGCACGCCGCCAACCGGAGCCAGCGCATGGCAAGAGGTACAGTCTTTGCCGAGATAGTTCTTGCGGGCAAAGGCGGGGGTGACCGCACGCAGAATGCTACCGTCCTCGGAAAGACTCAGATAGGGCGTGCCGGTTTCCAGCACGGCGCGTTCCACGTCATCGCGGGGCTGTTCGTGGTTGGTTCCCGCGCCAAACTGTTTGATCACGTTTGCACCGCGCAGGACGCGCAGATCCTTAACGTTTTTCAGCTTGATGATCTGATCGAGAAAATCAGCCCGTTTGCTGATGGTGCCGTGGATCATCAGGGTCGTCAGGCCGGCCAGGGTCATCTCATGCAGTGTGCTGGTAAAGGCTTCGGCCTGCTCGATGGCGGTCTGACGCTGCTCGTGCGCCGCCCAAAGAATCAGCCCAGTCCAGGCTGGCATCATGATCAACCACATCGCCCCGACAAGGCGCACCCAGATTGGCAGGTCATTGATACGTCGCATATCGATTCTCGCGTGTCGTTACCATGGGGTTGTTTTCACTGGTGACTGAAAACAGATCGCTGAAGACTATACAGTCATGTGTGCCCCTCGAAAAGCAGGCGATTATCCGCTCCGCATTCACCGCGCATCTGGGCATAGAGCGCCGCTGCCGCTGACCAGTCGAGATCTGTAAAACGCATCTGAGCCTCCCGGATCTTCTCTCTAAAGGCGTGTTCGGTTTGTTCCGCCACGGCTGCCGCATGACGTCCGATGCCTTCTTCACGGATAAAAAGACAGGCATCCATGAGATCGGCGAGCTTGACGATGACGACGAGGGCGGTTCCCTGAAGCGCGTTTCTGCGCTCGTTGATCTCCGGGGCGATCTCCTGTTCGATACGGACGAGTGGATCGGCGGCGCCGGCGATGTCGGCAATGCGGCGCTTGAGTGGCGAGGGGAGGTCGCCCATCAGCAGTTCGGGGGCGTCATGCAACAGCGCGTATTCAAGGACACACAGTCGCGTCTCTGCTGACAGTCTGTCTCCGAAGATGCGCTGCATGAGTTCGCGGGCGATCATGGCGACCAGATAGTGATGTTCAGCGAGTGTCTGGCTTCGCGCACAGCGCACTGAATGCCAGCGGGTGACATGCCCGGAGCGGGCGATATCCTGCATGTTGAGGCGCATGTCTTGCATGGTCATGCTATTGGCGTTGGCAGTTTGTTCCACAAGTCTTGATGCACACTTGGCGCAAAGTGTAGCATTGCCCGTGAAAAATCATCAGAAACGATTGAATCTAAAACTAAAACCATGTCGTTACATCCTGATTGCCTGGCTCGGCTCAAGCTGCGCCAACCACCTTTCGAGGCGGTTCCAAACGAAGAATTTCTTTACAGCGATCCGTTGCTGGAGAGTCTGATCGAAACGGCGATCCGGGCGCTCGCTGCGCCCGGCGCAGTAGTCATGCTCGCGGGCGCGGATGGCTCCGGTCGCAGTATCCAGTTGATGCGTCTGCTGGGCGCACTGGGCGACCACTTTGAACTCATTGCGTTTCGGGGTCGCGCCAATATTGCCTTCAGCGCAGTCGATGCGACCATCCGCAGTCATCTCCAGGCGATCGGTCTTAACCATCCGGCGCGAGCGTTGACTGATCTACTGGCCGAACGCGGACGTGCCGGGGTGGCGCCGGTACTGGCCATCGACGATGCGCAGTTGATCGGGATGGACATCATCGAGCGGTTACTGCGGCTGCGGTCTGAGATTCTCGAAGCTAATGGGCAGGGGCTGCGTTTGGTGCTGGTCGGCAATCCATCACTGAATCGCGCACACCTGCCATTTCAGGATCCGGCGGACGAAAATCAGGTCGTGCGTCTGAATCTGCGTCCGTTCAATCTCGAACAGGCCGGAGCCTATCTGCGTCACCGGCTGCGGGTCGCGGGCTGCGATGACCCGGAGACCTTTTTAACATCTGGTGACATCGCGGTGTTGCAAACCAGCAGCAAAGGCATCCCCGCTGCACTAAATCTCAATGCCAACGCCTGGCTGGCGCGGCGCTGCCGCAGCGCCAATGGGATTAGGAAGGCCATGGTCGGCACGCTCCGCCAATCGCTCAGTCCGGCAACCGCTGAGCGGACTGGTACCTCCCAGGGCTGGACTGAAACGTCCGAAGGCATCCTGGATCTCGATAGCGCGGATGATGTCTACGCACCATCAGACCCGGAGCTATCGCGCTTTCTGGTTCATGAAGAGGATGAACGGTTGGGCGCGACGGATTTTGAGCAGGTTCTCCGGCAGATTCGCCAGAAGACGCTGCTCACCGAGGCCGACTCCAGTCCGCCTCCAAAACCGGAAGGCAAAGCGCCCACGCCGGAAAAGACGCCCCGTTACTGGAATCGACCCTGGTTCATTCCGGCGCTTCTTGGCATCGTCATTGTGTCGATTCTGGTTCCAGTCGTGTCACAGCTCGAACACGCGAATCCCCGGCGCTTGCTGGAAACTGCTGGAGACGACGCGGCGTCAGCCCATCCGCCATTGGTGGCGGTCACGCCGGAACCGGTCGTGCCGCCGCCGGATGCCGCGACACCTCTTGCCGTGACAGTCGCCGAACCGGCACCCACGCCGGATCACCAGCCTGCTCCGCCAGTGATCGCGACGGAAACGGCGCCACGCATCGAACAGACGCCGCCAGCCGCGTCCCCGGCGCAACCCCTGTCGGTTGGCTCGCAGACCGATCTGGACGCTGATCGTGCCTGGCTGCTGCGTCAAGAACCAGGGCGTTTTACCATCCAACTGGTGGCGGCGCGCGACCTGTCGATTGCCCGTGAATTTACCGAAGAACACCAGCTCGACGGTGTACATTTCATCCAGACACGTTCGTTTATTATTGGCCTGATTGGCAGTTACCCAAACCGCATCGAAGCGGACAATGCCTTGCATACGCTGCCGACGACGGTGCGGGCGAATGGCCCCTGGATTCGCACGATTGGCTCGATCCTGGAGTCACAGCGTTGAGGTGAGAACCGAAAGCGAGACCTCGTTCCATTCCAGGCGCGGTTTAGAGACTACAATCTGAGTGTAGAGAATGGGGTCTGGCTCATGGACATTCACTCAGCCATCAATTCATTTCCAGCCAGCGTGCCGCGCCTGTCGAGTCCTGCGCCATCGCCGTCAACGGGCGCTACGGCCAACACGAGCGCACCTGAACCCGATACCGCAATCAAAACGGAATCCGCGCCGCGCACGGCGGCCAGCCGTTCCACGTCAGAACTCACGGATGATGACTATCAGCAACTGCAACTCCTGAAACAGCGCGATACTGAAGTGCGCGCCCACGAACAGGCGCACATTGCCGCAGGTGGCCGGTATATCACCAGCGCGGCCAGCTATGACTATCAAAGCGGCCCTGATGGTCGGCGTTATGCGATCGGTGGCGAAGTCGGTATCGACACATCAGGCGTGTCGGGAGATCCAGCGGCGACCATAGAAAAAGCGCGCGTGGTGCGTCGTGCGGCTTTGGCACCTGCCGAACCCTCATCGCAGGATCTCAGCGTCGCTGCGTCAGCGACGACGATGGAAACCAATGCGCTGAATGATCTTCAGGAACTGGGGCAACGGCAGCGTGAGCAGGAACTGCAACACTCATCAACAGTTGGCAAGGGCGAATCAATACGCACCACGACGGAGGCTGGAGCAGACCCGGCAGCAGATAGCCCGGTGACATCCGGGCAGACAGGATCGGCGGATGCACGCGAGCGTCTGGAGCAGAGAATCGCGGCGTTTTTCGCGGAACCACTCATCACGCGAGTCAGTCAGTTTGCCTGATTGATATTTGGCTTAGGAATCTGTCCAGGCAAACTTCATTCAAGCCGTGATGTCGATTTGCGTTCCGATGTGTTCAGGCAATCCTTGCCGTTGATTGGCGGGCGGCTCTGGCAGCAGGGCAGCGACGGTTTCGGCCTGGATATCGAGTGATTTTTTGAGTACGGAAACCGCACTGGCGTTGTTCGTCTGGTTGGCGAACATCGCGTTGGCAGCACCGGGAATGCCTGATGTGGATGAAATGTCCATCGCTTAGCCTCTGCGGTTGATCAACTGGGGCGGTAACGCCCGACTGGCTTCAGACGTTTGCATATCCGGCTGCATTCATGGTTATGCTGACAGGTGAATGCAGGATAGGCATAAAGTGAAGATGCCAGACCTTTAATATGATATTAGTCTAAATTATGCGCCATAACCGTCGAACATGGCACAGTCTGGCTTGTTCTCTGTGTCTCGCCTGATTCAAGTTTGTAGCTTTCTGGCCGTTACGAACACTGATTCTGAATGGAGGAACCGATGATGCTCGAACGGCGTGTTTCTTTCTCCTCGTCTGCCGCTCCCACGCAAAACGCGAAAGCCTTTCTGTCATCGGCGCTGGTCAAGGGATTCGTGCCAGCGTTTCGCCATCAGGATAGTGGCGAAGTGCGGCTCTGCCAGGGTGATGACGGGCGCATTGCGCATCGGCATCTGATTGATGCTTTGCCCGCTGCATGGGTGGCGGAGCGCGACGGGGCAGGGCGTCCGTCGGCACTGATTGCCGCCGTTGAGCCGGGCTATCTGCGTGGGGATGCCTTTTGGCGTTTGCGGGATCTGTGCCATCCACATCTGGATAGCTAGTTTAGCTGACGCAGACTGAATGGCCGTTGCTGACATGTAACAACCTTGCTGGCAGAGAAACGATATGGATTCAGACCAGCGTCGTAATCGGCGTCTACCCATGGAAATCGAGGTTGAGCTTTATCGTTCCGATCAGCCCATGTGCGTGGTTCGCACTGAAAATTTAAGCTGTGGCGGGGTGTTACTGATTCTCGATAATCTCGAACTGCCACCGCTGGGGTCGCAGGTACAGGTACGTGTGGTGGGGATGCTGGGTGAAAACGAAACGCCGCCACTGGTTGATGCACGGGTCATCCGCCATGTTACTGAAGGAATTGCGGTGCAGTTTTCTGACGAAGCCTTTATGCCAGACTGAAGGGCTAACGACACAATAGCGGACAGCCGTGCCCGCCGTGAGGTGAGATGATGTTACTTCCAACCACAGCTAAATTGTCCCTGGTCACCACGCCACGCACGTCCCCTGCCCGGACATTTGCCGCACCGCCTGCACCCGCTCAGCAGAGCAGTGAAGTCAGTGATCTGTCCAGTGAAATTAAACGGCTTATGGAACAGGATCTGGATTACTTGATTCTGCGTAAATCGTTTGCGCTCGATACCCACAACGCCGACACGCGCTTTGGCCAGTCCGCTGCCAGTGGTCGCTCGGCATTTCTGGATGCCCAAATCAGCAACAGTGCCATGTCAACGGCTAATGCCAATCTGCAAGCCTCCTTGACTCAGGCATCTACCACACGCTTTGAGCTGTCGCTGACGCGCAGCGATTCACATCTTGCGTTTGAAACTCGCCAGAGTCAGTCGAGTCAGTTGGATCTGCACCTCGGTAACGCTCCAGCCGTGCAGACGGCTGATCCGTTGGTACTGGATCTGTCCGGTCTGGGGATTACCACCACCGGCGTTGATTCGGGTGTTGAATTCGATCTGACCGGTGATGGTCAGACAGAGCAGGTGAGCTTCGTCACCGGCGATAGCTGGTTTGTGGCGCTGGATCGCAACCAGAATGGACGGATTGACGATGGCAGCGAGCTATTTGGCGATCAGGGCGGAGCTGCCAATGGCTTTGCCGCACTGTCTGGTTATGACAGCCAGCCCGATGGCGTCATTGATGCCAACGATACCGTGTTCTCACAGTTGCGTCTGTTCCAGATCGGCAGCGATGGCAAACAGGTCGTCAGGAGTTTTGCCGATGCGGGGATCACAGCCATCGAGCTAGGCTATCAGAACACGCGCAAAGCCTTGAATGTCTATGACAGCGTGGCTCAGACAAGCCAGTTCCAACGCGCCGACGGCAGTACCGGCGAGGCGTCTGACGTGTTGCTGGGGTATCGTAGTCTGGCATGACAGGAACGGATGGCCGCGCCATATTCTGATGGCGGTTTTTCACTCCATGCCACCCTGGCATTGGCGAGTACGTCACTGCGTCAGCACCACCGATGCTGCTAGACTAGGAGGATAAGCGTTAACTTATCCATCCAGGAATTCACCGATGCAGCAGACATCAGACGTGCTGTCGCTACTCACGGAAATCGAGCAGATCCGGGATCTGTCAGACGCCCGTCGAGATGAACTGTCCAGATACTGTAGTCTCGGCGAGCTACCTGCGAAAAAACGGATTCGTCTTGCCGATATCGGGGGCAACCGACTGTTTCTTGTTGATGGCCATGCCGTGCGGATCACCAGCGGCGTCGCTGAACGCCTGGAGAGCTATCAGGGGCTCAGCGAACCAGTTGATCTCTTTGACGAGGCACGGGATGTGGCTGACTGCATCATCACCGAGACTCCCTGCGTTGTTCTTAGAATGCCGGTTTCGGCACTGAAATCCGCGCTAACCTCCAGCCTTGAAGTCAACGACATCGATCTCGACCCTTCTGAAGGCGAGTTTCTTGCCGAACTCTATGATCTTATTACGAGCAACCGGCTGGAACTTCCGGCGCGACCTGAAGTCGCCCTGAAGATCCAGGACATCACCAACGACCCAGAGGCCGGACTGGCCGAGCTCACTGAGGTCATTCAGCGTGACGGCACCATTGCTGGGGCCCTGCTTCATGCGACCAACAGTCCGCTGTTTCGTGGTGCAAAAGAGATTCAATCGGTACGCGATGCGGTGTTGCGTCTGGGTTTCCGCAATACCCGGATGCTCACGACTAACCTCGCACTGCGACAGACTTTCAAGGCCAGACATGACGTAACCCGCGAGGCGATGAAGTCAGTCTGGACTGATGGCGTCCTGTGTTCGGCGTACAGCTATCTGCTGTCCGACATCCTGAAGATTCTCAATCGGGAACGCGCCCTGCTCGCGGGTCTGGTGGCGGGGATTGGCGCAGTGCCAATTATCCAGTTCATCGAGATGCGCGATCACAATCCGCAACTGGAGCGGGTGGAATCGCTGGTTGCAAAGCTGCACAGCATTACTGGCGTGCTGGTCATCAACTACTGGGGGTTAGGCGAGGATCTGGTCGCGGTTGCAGAACAGTCCAGCAACTGGGACTATCGTGCCAACGAGCCAGATTACGCAAGCATCACTCTTGTGGCGCGTTGGGCGTTTCTGCAAAGCGCAGGCCGACCATGCCCGGATGCCATGGACGTGCCCGCGTTTGCGACCCTAGGTCTAACGCCACCACCACCGAGTGAACCGATCGCCCGACTGATCGGCAGCGAGAAGACGCTGGAATCGCTGAAATCCATGTTCGCCATGTAATCCAGGCCATGACGATCTCTGGCCTGTTTTTTTGAACTCGCAACGTTTACCGGAGCATTCAAGCGTGTCATCCATGACCATCGAAACCCTGGTCAAAAAAACGGATCGGCTGCTGGCCATCCCGCGAGTCGTCGGCGAGCTGCTCAAGCTGCTGGACAATCCAGATAGTCGCCAGTCGGCTATCTCTGATCTGCTGGCGCATGATCCGGCGCTGGTCGCTATCGTGTTGCGTCTAGCCAACAGTCCGGCCTTCGCCTCGGCGCGCACCGTCGATTCCGTGGAGCGTGCAGTGATGCTCCTTGGGCGCGATCAGTTGCGGCGATTAGTGATTGCCGGAGCACTGACTCAGGCATCGGATCGGCTGCCAAACCAGTCGCTAATGCCACTGGAAGTGTTCTGGCACCATTCAGCCTATTGTGCGGTCATCGCACGGCTGTTGGCTGAAGTGGAATCGCCAGCACTGACGGGGACTGTCTTTTTGGGTGGATTGCTGCATGATCTGGGGCAGTTGATCCTGTTTTCACAGGAACCGGATGCCGCGCATCTGGCTTTTCTGCGCAGTCTGGGCGAGCCGGAGGCAATGACGCCACAGGATGCCGAACGCACCGTGCTGGGTTTTGACCATGCCCAGCTTGGCGGTGCGCTGGCCGAACACTGGGGCTTGCCGGACATCCTGTGTGCCTGCCTGCGCTTTCACCACGATCCCATGCAAGCGCCAGACGCTTTTCGTCTGCCTGTGATCCTCGTGCATCTGGCCAATACCGGCGCACACCTCGCAGAAATTGATTCCAGAGACTGGCATGACGCACCACCTGTCGATCTGCGTGTCTGGCCGCTGATCCGCATCCGCCCGGAAACTTTCCTGGAACTGTTGGAAAAAGCGCAGTATCAGGTGCTGGCTGTCGAAGCACTACGCAACCCCCGCATGGCTGACGAGGCATAGAAACCTCCGTCAAGATGCCTGAGCGGCCTCGTTATCGCGGTCTCCCGGCCAGCGCCAAGCGCCACCAGGCATCCAGCACACAGGCAACCGACCACGCCTGTAGCGGCGCTCCGCGTGGGACGTGAGGCGGATCGCCATCGAAAATCTCGCTGAGACTGCCAAGACCAGCGTCGTGTAGATGATCGGCCAGCGGTTCCAGCCGCGAGCGGGCGAGGGCGGCGTTACCGGTCACGCGGTATTCAGCCAGCGCATAGTGACCCAGCAGCCAGCCCCAGACCGTACCCTGATGATAGGCACCGTCGCGTTCCAGCACATTTCCCTGATAGATGCACTGATAGTCCGGTGCAGCGGGCGCAAGCGAGCGCAGTCCATGCGAGGTCAGCAGTTCGCGGCCACAGCAGGCCACCACACGCGCCTGATCGGCAGGCGCGAGCGGCGAAGCGAACAGACTGACGGCAAAGATCTGGTTTGGGCGCACGCTGGCATCATCGCCGGTTAGACCGTCAAGGACATCCAGCAGCCCGTTACCATCAGGACGCCGATAACGCTGGAAGCCTGCTGCAACCCGATCAGCGCGTTGCGCGTAATCGTTCGCATTCGTGCCAAGTTGATCAGCGAAAGTCTGCATTGCCCGCAGCGCGTTGTACCAGAGCGCGTTGATCTCGACTGGCTTGCCGATCCTCGGCGTCACAACCCAGTCGCCCGCTTTGGCATCCATCCAGGTCAGTTGTACGCCCGGTTCGCCTGCGTAGATCAGGCTATCCCCGGAATCCATGCCGATGCCGTAGCGCGTTCCATCACAGTAGGCGCGAATGATGTGTTCCAGTCGCGGGAACACCTCCCGCAGTGCCTCGCCGTCTCCGGTTATTTCGACATAAGCCCGCCATGCCTCCAGATACCAGAGTGCTGCGTCCACGCTGTTATACGCGGGCGTTTCGCCTGCGCCAGGGAAACAGTTGGGCAGCATCCCGCCATCAATGAAACGGGCAAACGTCAGCAGAATGCGCCGGGCACTGGCATGACGGCCAGTCGCCAGAGCGATGCCGGGTAGGGCGATCATGGTGTCGCGACCCCAGTCGCCAAACCAGGGATAACCAGCAATGATCGATTCACCGTCCGGTACGTCGGGTAAGGGACGTGCGAAGAGAAAGCTGTCGGCGGCAAGGATCAGTTGGGGCATCCACTCTGGCGCGTCGGCAAACACGGGATTGATGGCGACAGCCTGCGTCAAAAGCTGACCGTCGCGGCGCTGATGGCAAGCAAGCGATTCGCCCAAGACTGACGGTGATGCCGCATCGGCTGGTGCCTGAGCGGTCGCATCACGGAAGGTGACAATCTCGGCGCTGATCCCCACCCAATCCGCCGCTGTCAGATCGAGCAGCGCCACGCCGACGCGCAGATGACGATCACAGTCTTCCAGACCGCGTTCGCGCTCCAGCGGCAGGTCAAATCCTTCAAGCCAGACTGGATCAGGCTGAATCCGTCCACCATGCGCCAGCAGGTCAAGCGCGACGCGATCACCATGCTGCACACGCAAACGGGCATGATCTTCAATCTGGAGTTGAGGTTGCCGTGCGTCGGCAGCCGTCACGCCATGATGGTCGCGGGCGTTGACGCACAGCGCCACGCACAAACGTAACGGACGGCTGGTCACGCTTGCCAGTACGCGCCAGGCCAGATGCACACGATCCGCACCCTGATCCATCCAGATCCGCTGCTCAATACGCAGATCACCAATGGCAAAGCGCCAGACCGGCAGCCGCCCGTCAAGATGGAACGATTCGAGAGACCGATAACCCGCTGGCGAAATGGCACCACCTGACCAGCGATTGGTAAACAGCGGCCATTCCTGGTCGCCATCGATGAATGTGGCATCAGCCTTGGCGAACACTAGAACACGCCCGAGCGGTGGTGCCAGTGGCACAATCAGCAAACCGTGATAACGGCGGGTCAGCGTCCCGGCGATCGTGCCCCCGGCATAAGCGCCGCGCCCGTTAGTCAGCCACCACTCGCGCCGCTCGGCCTGATCGAGCTGGCCGCAGACCTCACGGCCAAAGCGGATGCGTTGCGGGAGCGGATTTGACATCTGATTTAGCGCGTCGAAGACCGGTTAATCGTTTGCGCCAGTGTGAAACTTGGAGGTTTCCTCTGCCACTCCAGTCACCGCATGGCTAACACGGCGGGCGAGTTCGGTCAGGGCGATGCTGATCGCGTGGGTGTCGGCAGCAGCATGATTAGTATCGTCGATATGTCGGATCATTTCGTCGGTGACTGTGTGCTGTTGAGCGGTCGCCGACTGCATGTTAGCGAAGGCGTCCGCGAGCGCATGAATTCGACTGGTGGCGCTGGCCAGCTCCTGCTCACCGTGCGCCGAGACCGAGGAGACCTGGCGCATGACCTCAATCGTCTGATGCATAATCAACTCGGCACTGTTGATTTCGCGTGTAAATGAGGCAAGCGACTGATCGATACCCAGGGTCAGCTCGGTGGTTTTACCGGCCAGTGTGCGGACTTCGTCGGCCACCACTGCAAACCCGCGCCCGGATTCGCCCGCCCGCGCCGCCTCGATAGCGGCATTCAGCGCCAGCAGATTCGTCTGATCGGCAATCCGTTTAATCTGGGCGAGCAATTCGAGGATGCTCCGCGAGTTGGCGGAAACGGCCGCCATCTTGCCGTCGAAGGTTTCGACGCTGTGCATGGCGTCCTCGCTCAGACGACGGTTGTCACGCGAGATCTGCTGACCGGCGTCCACGCTTTGCACCACTCCGTTCAGACTCTCGCGCACATCATCCACCGAGGTTTCCACGTTTCTGGCGGACTCGCGTAGCCGCCCAGCGCCAAGCGTGATCTGATCAAGTCGGTCGGTGATGCGTGAATTGTTGTCGAGCAGCCCTTCGCTACGCTGCAATAACTGACTAGCACCCGTCTCCAGCGATGCCATGCGGTCTTTAATGGCGACCACAATGGTTTGCACTTTGTCAATAAAGCCATTAAAAATACTCGCGATTTGACCCATTTCATCCTGTCGACCAAGCGATAGTCGCCGCGTCAGATCACCCTCGCCCTGGGTCAGGTCAGTCAGATTGGCGCGCAGTCCCGCAAGCGGTCTGAACACCAGCCCGCGAAAGATCAGCATCAGGATCAGGAGCGTCGGCACCAGCACCCCCAGAACAGCACCGGCCATGCCGAACAGTGTTTCATTGCGCTGCACGGTGAACGGCGTGAGATCCAGGCGCACCCGTAGATAACCGCCATCCTCGCCTTCACGCCAGTGGGTATGACAGACCACGCAGTCGCTTTCCACCGGCAGGGCATAGTAAAAATCCCGGTAGCCATCACCATTGACCGTCAGGCGGCGGGTCGCAGGATCGAACCGCGCCTGCTCGTCGAGTGCGTCATGACATTGCGGACAGGAGTCCTTACCGTAGTTTTGGATGTGCTGGAGCGAGGCCGGCGTATCGATGACATCGCGCAGCATCCAGTCCTCGCGCTGATACCGCCCTTTGCTCTCGCGATAAAGCGTTTCGTTGATGTTATTGGTGAGCCGACCCTGCTCCTGAACGAATGGCAGGCCGACGCTGACCAGGCCGGAGCGATAGACCATCTGTTTGAAACGCGCAAAGAGCGCCACGTCGAGGACGCCGTCCAGTTGGGTGAAGTCGTCGATGGCGCGCTGAAAACTCTGGCGCTGTCCCTTGTTGATAGATTCGTGGGTACTTTTGAGCAGGGTGCCAAGCAGACGCTCGCCGGTATGTTCGGCGCGTTCGTGCAACTGCGCATCCAGATATACCCAAGCGACTGCCAGCACCACAGCAGCCACCAGGATGACACCCAAAATCAGTGCGAGCAGGGTGCGAAACAGGATTGAGTGGCCAAATTTGACTCGGTCTTCACTAGATGGCATCGACTGGGTCAGTTGTGAAATCGGCATGACTCTTCTCAGCTTTCAAACTCGCGCATGATGCTCCGCCGGTCGCCATAGCTGTGCAACATGATCTGACGCGGAAAGCGTTCACCCGCGCAGCCCACACAGGGATGACCAGCGCGAATACAGGTGTTGGTATTGTTGTTATGACCAAAGCGCATGCAGTCGTTGCGCGTCACAGGCCCCTGACAGCCGAGCTTGAGTAGACAGCCCTCGTCGCCGATGCGTTCGGCATAGCGTCGTTCCTGAAAATCAGCGTAATAGATGCAGCGTTCATGGATGGTGTGCCCGAAGAAGCGCACCGGGCGACCCAGCGCGTCCAGTTCGGGCGGACGCCCCAGTTTAATCTGGTGTAGCAGGGTATAGACCAGATGCTCCGGCTTCATCGGGCAGTTCGGCAGGGCGACCAGCGGCTTTGCAATTCCCTTGTGATGGATGAATTCGAGCAGAGTCATGGAGCCAGTGAGGGTGCCGTTCATGCGCGGGATGCCACCCAGTGCGGCGCAGGTGCCAGCGGCAACTAGAACGCCAGCCCGTCGCGCTAATCGTTCCACCCAATCTGTCATCGGACATTCGGCCATCATGCAGGCGTGGGGCATTCCTACCGGAATGCCGCCCTCCAGCACCAGAATAAAGCCGTCCTCCTCGGTCGCCATATGATCGAGAATTTGTGCCGCCTGTTCACCGGTGGCGAGCGATACATCAGGATGAAACACCAGATCGACAATCTGGGTCAGGATCTCGACCACCGACACCTGTTCAATATCGAGAAAACTGGTCGAGCAGCCAGAACAGGACGTGCCGTGCAGCCACAGCACTTTGGGACGGTTGGTAGCGATCGGCGCGGCTAACAGTTCCTCGAAGCTAAAGAACGACGAGGCACCAGCGGCGACGATCACCTGCCACAGACGCTGGAGAAAAACGCGACGGCTCGGATTCATGCGGTCACTCCCAAGCTCAGTGAGCGGAACAGGAAAGACAGAGATCGGTCGAGCAGACGCTACAGGTCAGCTCGATAGAGTTTTTCTGATCCGGGTTGAAGTCAAACGGCAAACCCCAGCAATCACGCTGCCCGCAGTATAACGCCCCCGCCGAGAGCGGGTTCAACCGCTTTAAGATGGAGTGGGTCTTTGGCAAGATTTATGATCTTGCTGAATGGTTTGATGTGCGCCGTAACCCGACATCTGGCTAAAGGGCAATGGTCAGTAATAACAGTGTCTCGGTGAGTTCGACCAGTGCACCTGCCGTATCGCCGGTGAAGCCAGCGAGGCGCTGGAGCATGGCTCGCCTGGCCAGTCCAAAAACGAGCAGCGATACTGATACCAGGATCACTCCGATCCAACCAAAGATCAGCGGACATCCGATCAGCGTTGCAAAAACGGCAATCCAGGCCGCCGAGCGTGGCAGATGATGACACTGATCTGCCGCCATGCCGCGCTGACGCGCATAGGGCGTTGTTAAAAGCAGCAATGGCAACTGCATTCGCGCCAGCAAGGGGATGGCAAACAATAACCAGGGTTCGGTCGTGATCAGCGCCTGGAGACTCGACCATTTGGCAATCAGGACGAGACCGATGGCAGTCACTGCGGCTGGACCACTGCGCGGGTCTTTCATGATTTCGAGCGTGCGTTCGCGGCTGCCCAGCCCGCCGACCCAGGCGTCCAGCGTGTCGGCCAGTCCGTCCAAATGAATCCCGCCGCTTAACCAGACCCACAGAATCAGCACCAGCGATGCCGCAACCGCTGGATCGCTGTCGCGCAGCAGCCAAGCTGCTAGCACCATGAGGCATCCCATTACCCATCCGGTCACAGGATACCAGGGTACAGACTGACCCACTTCGTGCGGCGTCGTGACGCCGGGGTCAGGAAAGGGCAGCCGGGTCAGAAAGCGTCCGGCAATCCAGAGTGGACGGAGCTGCACTTTAAGTCTCACGGCAGATGTTCAGCATGAGCGATGAAAAACCAGACTGGGACGGCCAGGTGGCTCTGACAGTCGCAGTCGCGTGAGATTGGCGAACGGCACTTCGATCAGCAGCAGCGCCGAATCCGGCATCTGCAAGACCTCCGCGATCAGGACGCGGATCACGCCGCCGTGCGTGATCAACAGACGTGGTGTCGGGTTGTCACACAGTTCGCGCCATACGGATAGCACGCGATCACGAAAAACCGCGAAGAGTTCGGCATCCGGTGGCGTGAAACCTGCCGGGTCATTCCAGAACTGCATCAAATCGTCGAGCGGGATTTGATCCGTGGTTCGACCTTCCCAGGCACCGAAACCGCGCTCACGCACGGCATCCAGCAGGCGCAGCGGCAGGCCGTGCGTCGCGGCGAGCTGGCGGGCAAAATCAGCACAGCGCCGTGACGGCGAGCTGATGATCTCAGACCAGACAGGTTCTGCCATAGCCTGCGTCATCTGCTCCCAGCCGATAACTGTCAGTGGGTCATCGCGTTCACCCCGAAAACAGGCACCACCCGCGACCTCGCCATGACGCAGCAGGTCGACAAACTCGCCAGCGTCCTGCAACGGCATGAACCTCGCTTCAGCGTTCACTGACATCAGCTTCGGCAAAGGTTGCGGTTTCACGATGCAGTGCACAGGCCAGACGCAGCAGCGGGACGACTGCTGCCGCGCCAGTGGCCTCACCGAGGCGCATCCCGAAATCGAGATAGGGTTGGGCGTCGAGCGCAGACATCATCAGCCGGTGTCCCGGTTCAGCCGAACGATGCGCAAACAGCATCCAGTCACGCGCTCCCGGCTGGAGTCGCACGGCGGCAAGCGCGGCGGCGCTGATGATGAAACCATCGACCAGAATCGGCAAACCGCGCTGGGCGGCGGTGATGAACGCGCCGACGCTGGCAACGATATCAAATCCAGCCAGACGCCTGAGCAGTTCCAGCGACGTTGTCGTCGGCGTGACATGCCGCGCTAGCGCCGCCGCGATGGCCTGAGTCTTGCGGGCGATTCCGGCAGCATCCAATCCGGTTCCCGGCCCGACCAGCGCCGCCGGTGATTGATCGAGCAGGGCGCAGGCCAGCGCGGTGGCAGACGTGGTATTGCCGATGCCCATTTCGCCGCAGATCAGCAGTCGCGCACCCTGATCAAGTGCACGTTCAACCGCCGTGCGACCGAGATTGAGCGCGGCGGTGAGCTGGCTGTCGGTCATCGCCGGTTCGCGAGCAATATTGCCGGTGCCTGCGCCAAGTTGTACCGACTGCACGTTATCGATCACGCCAGGATCGGTCACGGTGCCGAGATTGAAGATCTCCAGACGGGCGTCGATGGCTCTGGCCATCACTGAGATCGGCGCACCGCCACCGGCAATGTTGCGCAGCATCTGGATGGTCACGATCTGCGGGAATGCCGAGACGCCTTCTGCAACCACGCCGTGATCGGAAAGAAACTGGAGGATTTGCACAGGGTCTGTGGAGGGCGTTGCGGTGTCCTGCATTCCGGCGAGCGTGATCGCCATTTCTTCCAGCCGTCCCAGCGACCCATAGGGCTTGGTAAGCTGGTTCTGGCGGTTGCGCGCCGCCTCGGCAGCAACGGGATGGATTGGGCGAGCGGGTTGATTCAGCCAGTCAAGTCCAGCGGTCATCTGATGTATCCGTCATGATTAATGGAAGCGCACGACTGGAGCGGTCGTCTGCGCACGGTGTCAGGGTTCGTATCTGAGAGTCAGATAGGCCGCCCGCCCCGGCTGATTGAACCAGGCGGCGGTTTCGTAAGTTTCATCCAGGACATTCTCCAGCCGCGCTTGGAGCCGTAGAGCCGGAGTGATCGTGTATTCAGTGCGCAGATCGACAAGCGTATAACCATCGAGCCGCACCGTGTTGGCCGCATCATCAAAGCGGCGTCCGGCCACGAACAGCGTCGCGCCGACTGACCAGCGATCAAGCTGGCGATCCAGATCGAGCTGAAAACTCTGTTCGGGTCGACGGGCAAGCAGCTTGCCCTGATCGGCGCCAGCGGTGCGGTTCTCGGGATTAATCAGGGTGAGACTGGTCGCTACGTCCCAGTCGAAAAGCCGCGCCGAAGCCGTCGCCTCGACTCCACGAATGCGTGCGCTATTGATGTTCGCGGCGCTAAAGGTCACGGCATCGAAGGTGATCAGATCGTCGATGTCGGTCTGATAGGCATTGATCCCCCAGCGTCCGCTGTCATTCCCGATCGGCAAATTTCCACTCAATCCCAGTTCCAGACTGCGCGACTGTTCGGGATCAAGTTCAGGATTGCCGTAGTTGGGATAATAGAGATCGTTGAAACTCGGCGACTTGAAGGCCGTGCCATAGGACAGTGACACCTGTACGCTGTTTTCAAACCGATAGCCGATAGCCGTATTGCCCGTTACATGCTCGCCAAACTGTTGATTGTCATCCTGACGCAGACTGAGCGTCAGATCGGTCGCGCCAAAACGTCCCTGATATTCACCGAAGACGCCGAGATTATCGCGTGAATCTTCGGTGTACGCGACCGTGCCAGCCACCCGGTCATTCAGGTAGTCAAGCCCCAAGGTGGCGACCTGACCAGGCATCAGCGTGACGTTATTCTGTAGCGACAGAGTATCGCGTGTGGTCTCGAAACGGTCGATAAAACGCTCGTCGATCAACTGTGCCGCATCGTCATAGAAGGTACGATAACTGTCCCAACCGCGACCGGCAGACAGGATCAGCGTCCAGGGTTCCAGCGGCTTGAAGGTTGCCGTGCCACCGAAGACTTGCTGTTCGGAGCGGGCGACATTGCCCGAAAACAACGATCCATCGAAGTCTGAACGGTTCTCGGAACTGAGCAGATGCAGATCGATCTTGGCGGCCTCGCTGAAGGCATAACCGGCGCGTGCGCTGATGCCCAGATTGCGGTAGCCATCGCGGTCTGGTTCGATCACTCCGCAGCCCGCAAACGGGGAAACTGAGCCATGGCAGGCATTGATGCCATCGGTGCGATCAAGATTGACACCCAGATTAAACCAGCCCTGGTCACCGCCGCCGGACAGACCGCCTGAGAGGTGGCCGGTACCCAGCGTCCCGCCGCCGATGCTGGCGCGGGGCGTGAGCGTACCCCCACCCTGTTTGGTGAAAATCTGGATCACGCCACCGATGGCCTCTGATCCATAGAGACTCGAACGCGGGCCACGCACGATTTCGATGCGCTCGATCTGGTCGAGTGGCAGATTCTCCAGCGGTGTCGTGCCCAGGGTTACCGATCCGGTTTTAACGCCATCGATTAGAATCAGGACGTGATCCGAATTGGTGCCACGCAGAAAGAGCGATGCCGCATGACCCTCGCCGCCGTTCTGCGCGATGCTGACACCGGCGACGCCGCGCAGCAGATCAGGCACTGAATGCGCCTGACGGCGCTCGATCTCGGTGCGTTCGATGACTGTCACCGAGGCCAAAGTCTGGCTTTTGGGTTCGCTCATGCGGGTTGCGGTGACGATCACCGGGTCGAGCTGGGTTTCCAGTTCATCGGCGAGAACAAGACTGGCCAGCGGCAGTGTGAATGCCGCCAGCATGAGAGAAGACTTCATTTAAGACATACTCCAGCAATGACCCAAGCGCACCCGCAGGGATCAATCCAGGGAGGATCGGTGTGGCGTTGGAGACGAGAGCTGAACCAGAAACCGACAGTAGCACCGGCATCCAGCAATGCATCCCGGCCAGCCGCCCCACGCGACCCCGGTTCGGGTTGCCTGCTATTACCGTGACAGCACAGTTGGCACACAGATCCTCTGGCCGGTCTCCGGGCTTACGAGCGGGATTTACAGTGATGCCAGATCGCCTGATTCCCAACACAACGCCTTCCCATGATCAACCACAGTGGCATGTTGGTTGTGTCTTGACTCGTTTACCGTTGCGGGGGCAGCGTTGGCATGGCGCATCTGTGACAGGATGGGCGGCACTAACTTCCCGTTTAACCCGTCAGGCGCAAGCCGTGCGGGCACCGGAAGATCAAGCGCGGCATTTAGAGGGGTTTCGGCGGGCAAGTCAATTGACAATTGTCATAGAATGACAGTGAGAAAGGCAGTTGTCGCTGGGATTAAAGTGGATCCCGAAAACAGGACAGCCATTTAAGCTCGACACCGAATCGAAAGGGGTAGGTTGAGAAGGGCGAAACGACGCGCAAAAGTTATACGGCAGCATTCAAGGCCAATGTGGGTCTGGAGGCGATCCGCATGATCAAGACGGTCAACGAGATTGGTCATGGGCACGGTGTTCATCCCGCCCAAGTGGGGCAGTGGAAGAAGGAGCTCCTGGCACAAGCCGGGACGTTGTTCGAGACCCAGCGCGGGCGCAAGCCAGTGGATGACCAGAGCACGCCAGAGCGCCTCTATAGCGAGATTAGTTGCCTGAAAATGGAACTGGACCGGTGTCAAGTCCCTTGAGATTATAGACCAGCTTTTTGAAGTGTTCGGGGCATGTTTGTTGCCAGTCTTTGAGTGCTTGAATCGGCGCGATGTGTCCCAGCGCCTTTTGCGGGATCTGGTGATTGTATAACCTCACATAGCC
>CAIUAY010000059.1 GCA_903897335.1 uncultured Chromatium sp.
CCGGCTATGTGAGGTTATACAATCACCAGATCCCGCAAAAGGCGCTGGGACACATCGCACCGATTCAAGCACTCAAAGACTGGCAACAAACATGCCCCGAACGCTTCAAAAAGCGGGTCTATAATCTCACGGGACTTGACAATTAAGTCATTAATTAAAAAGTGATTGAATAGATGAATGAGTCATCAGGAAAATTGACGTAAGTATCGCAGATCATTATCGAAATTCAATCGAATATCGTTAATGCCATAACGTAACATCGCCAGCCGTTCGACGCCCATGCCGAAGGCGTAACCAAGATAACGCTCGGGGTCGATGCCGACCTGCCTGAATACTTCCGGATAAACCATGCCGCAACCGAGTACTTCCAGCCAGCCAGTCTGTTTACACACGCGACAACCACTGCCGCCGCACATGACGCATTGAATATCGACTTCTGCCGAGGGCTCGGTGAATGGAAAATAGGATGGACGGAAACGTAATTGCAGATCACGCTCGAAAAAATTGCGTAGAAAATCGTAAAGCACGCCTTTCAGATCAGCAAAACTGACCTGCTCGTCAACGAATAACCCTTCGACCTGATGAAACATCGGCGTATGCGTCAGATCAGAATCGCAGCGATAGACGCGACCGGGCGCGATGATTTTGAGCGGCGGGGTTTGAGCTTCCATGACGCGGATCTGCACTGGCGAAGTGTGAGTGCGTAGCAGCCGCTCGGCATCGAAATAAAAGGTGTCGTGCATTGCTCGCGCCGGATGATGTTCCGGGATATTGAGCGCCGCGAAATTATGATAGGTATCCTCGACTTCTGGTCCCTCAACCACAGCAAACCCGGCATTTCCCAGCAGTCGCTCAATTCGGCGCAGCGCACGGGTGACGGGGTGCAGCCCGCCCGGCGTCTGACCACGTCCAGGCAGTGTGATGTCAATGCGTTCAGCCACGAGTCGGGCGCTGAGCGCCGCCTGCTCTAACACCGCTTTGCGCTCGTCAAGTGCAGTCTGCACGGCAAACTTGGCCTGATTGATCGCGTTTCCGGCTGCTGGACGCGCCTCGGCGGGCAAGCTGCCCAGTTGCTTGAGCAGCGCCGTCAATTCTCCGCTTTTGCCGAGATAACGCACCCGCGCTTGGTCGAGCGTGGCGAGATCAGGCGCGGCGTGAATCGTGTCAATCGCCGCATCCCATAACAAGGCCATGTTGGTTTCAGCCTGAATACTGAGTTTGGTTGGTTCGACCATGACGCTGAATGTTCGACTGATTTGTCAGAGAATGACCAATAAAAAAGGGAAAGACCCAAGCCTTTCCCTCGCTGCCAACGGCGGGCGGAATGGCGTCGAATCAAGCCAGCGCGATCTTTGCCTGCTCGGCCAGCGCCGCGAAGGCCAGGCTGTCATGATAGGCAACATCCGCCAGCATCTTGCGATCAACTTCGACACCCGCCTTTTTCAGACCGTCGATCAAACGGCTGTAGGACAGGCCGTTGTCACGCGCTGCGGCGTTGATGCGGGCAATCCAGAGCGCACGGAACTGGCGCTTCTTCTGGCGACGGTCACGGTAGGCATATTGTCCAGCCTTGATGACCGCCTGCTTGGCAACCCGATAGACCTTGCTGCGTGCGCCGTAATAGCCTTTCGCCTGATCAAGCAGCTTTTTATGGCGGGCATGGGCGGTGACACCGCGTTTTACTCTTGGCATCCTGAATCTCCGATCACGTCAAATGCAATTAACAGTAGGGAATCATCCGCAACGCGGCGCGGACATCTGACTTATGCAGCCGCTTTGGCGCACGTAATTGGCGCTTACGCTTGGTGGGCTTCTTGGTCAGGATGTGACGGCGGTGAGACGAGTGGCATTTAACGTCGCCGGAGGCGGTGCGCTTGAAACGCTTTGCGGCTCCGCGATTGGTTTTAATCTTGGGCATTATTCTTACACTTCGCTATTGGATGATGATTTTTATGCGACGGATGCCTGAATCAATGGTTTTAAGCCAATAAACGGTTCGTCGCTATTTCTTTTTGGGGCCAAGCACCATGACCATCTGCCGTCCTTCCATGAGCGGCTGCTGTTCGACGATGCTCAACGGCGCCAAATCACCCTCGATCCGCTTAAGCAGATCCAGACCGAGTTCACGGTGAGCGTGTTCACGCCCCCGGAAACGCATGGTGACTTTAGCCTTGTCCCCTTCCTGGAGGAAACGGGTCAGGTTGCGTAGTTTGACCTGATAGTCTCCCTCGTCCGTTCCGGGACGGAATTTTACTTCCTTGATCTGAACCTGCTTTTGCTTTTTCTTGGCTTCGTTTTTTTTCTTCTTCTGATCGAAGAGAAACCGTCCGAAATCCATTAACCGGCAGACCGGCGGATCTTCAGTCGGCACAATCTCAACAAGATCCATACTTGCCGCGACGGCCATCTCCAGTGCCTCGCGTGTCTTCACGACCCCGACCTGTTGTCCATCCGCGCCAATCAGTCGAACCTCCGGTACGTTGATCTCCTTGTTGACGCGGTTTCTCTTTGGTGCAGCGATAGCAGGTTCCTCCAGCAAAACAGATGAAAACGACCGGCTGACCGCATTTGCGGTCTCCCGTGTCGCGCCAGACCCTAGTGGATGCGGTTCGCCACCTCGTCGCGCAGACGGTCGATAAAAGCATCGAGTTCGAGAATACCAAGATCTTCGCCCTGACGGTTGCGAACAGCCAGCGTGCGGGTATCGACTTCACGATCACCGATCACGAGCAGATAAGGCGTCCGCTGTAGCGTATGCTCGCGGATTTTAAAGCCGATCTTCTCGTTTCTCAAGTCGATTTCAGCGCGGAAGCCATTGTTACGCAAGGTTTTAGCGACTTCATTGACGTATTCGGCCTGACGATCGGTGATGTTGAGCACAACCACCTGCACCGGTGCCAGCCACAGTGGAAACAGTCCGGCGTAATGCTCGATCAGGATGCCGATAAACCGCTCGACGGATCCCAGAATGGCACGATGAATCATCACCGGGGTCTGCTTGCTATTGTCTTCGGCGATGTAGTGCGCACCGAGGCGACCAGGCATCGAAAAATCGACTTGAATCGTGCCGCACTGCCACGCCCGACCGATGCTGTCATGCAGCGTGAATTCAATCTTGGGGCCGTAGAACGCGCCCTCGCCTGGCTGCAACCGAAACGTCAGACCCTTGTTTGTCAGTGACTGTTCCAGCGCGGATTCGGCCTTATCCCAGAGATCGTCAGCACCTACGCGCTGTTCAGGTCGTAGCGATAGCGCCAGGTCAATTTCAGTAAACCCAAAATCGCGATAGGTCTCGAATACCATGTCGATCAGCGTGGCAACTTCAGACTGAAGTTGCGCTTCGGTGCAGAAAACGTGCGCGTCATCCTGCGTGAAACGCCGCGCCCGCATCAAACCATGCAGTGTGCCGGATGGCTCGTTGCGATGCACCACGCCGAACTCAGCGAGGCGTAGCGGAAGATCCCGATAACTCTTAAGTCCTTGATTGTAAAGCTGGATATGACCTGGGCAATTCATTGGCTTGATGGCAAAATCACGCTCATCAAGCTGGGTCGTGAACATGCCGCCGGCGAACTTATCCCAATGACCGGAGCGTTCCCACAGCGAGCGATCCAGCACCTGAGGCGTTTCGACCTCCTGATAACCGTATTCGTCGAGCTTCTCGCGCATGTAGGCTTCAGCAAGACGATAGATGATGCGTCCTTTGGCATGCCAGAACGCCATGCCCGGCGCTTCGTCCTGAAAATGAAACAGATCGAGCTGTTTGCCGAGCTTGCGGTGATCGCGTTTTTCGGCTTCTTCGAGCCGAGTGAGATAGGCGGTCAGTTCTTTCTTATCACGCCATGCTGTGCCATAAATACGTTGCAAAACAGTATTTTTAGAATCTCCGCGCCAGTACGCGCCTGCGACTTTGGTCAGCTTGAAACCGTTGCCGAGTTTGCCGGTGCTCGGTAGATGCGGGCCACGGCACACATCGAACCAGTCGCCCTGACGGTAGATCGACACCGCCTCGCCATCGGGGATGATGTCATCGATGATTTCAACCTTGTACTGCTCGCCGCGCTCAGCAAACAGGCGCTTGGCATCGTTTCGATCCCAGATTTCGCGCACGATGGGCAGATCGCGCTTGACGATCTCGTGCATCCGCGCTTCGATGCGCTCCAGATCGTCTGGCGTGAAGGGTTCAGCGCGGGCAAAATCGTAATAAAAACCGTTTTCAATCGCCGGCCCAATCGTCACCTGGGTGCCGGGATAAAGCTCCTGCACGGCCTGCGCCATGACATGCGCGGCGTCGTGACGGAACAGCTCCAGAGCAGTCTCCTCGTCCTTGCTGGTCACGATGGCGACTGTGACATCCTGCTCGAGCAGACAGGACGCATCGACCAGCACCCCATCAACACGCCCGGCGAGCGCGGCCTTGGCGAGACCCGCGCCGATTGACGCCGCCACGGCATGAACCGTGACAGGTTGGTCAAATGAACGCTGCGAGCCGTCAGGGAGAGTGATCAGAGGCATGGCAAACCTTTGGATGTCAGTGGTGATCGATACGAGAGATCACATGAGTCAGACACAGCGACCCAGATGTCTGGGCAACAAAAAAGCTGTCTGCTTTTAGCGTTCGACTCTCAGCCTGAGTTTTTTGCTGAAAGCGGATTGCTGAAAGCAGACAGCCTAAAAATTTGGTAGGCGCGATTGGACTCGAACCAACGACCCCCACCATGTCAAGGTGGTGCTCTAACCAACTGAGCTACGCGCCTGTCGCCAGGAGCTGCGCATTCTACAGAAATGCGGCGTGCGAACGCAACTGTTTTTGCAAGCGGCAGCAGCTATATCAGGCATCCATTCTGAAATTTCAGATGTTGCGGCCACCTTTCAGCATGCTTCGCCGGGTCTTGGACATGCCATAAGCCAGGTCATGCACATTCTGCAAAAACTCCAGCTCTTCCCAGGCATCTGCCGGCCAGCCGTTCGGATCACCATAATCGCCAAGAATAAGGTCACGGAACAGCGACTCGAATGCATCCACATCTCCCCAGCCGATGCTCAGATGGTTGAGCGATTCGGGATATGCCGTCTCAAGTGCGGAGAGCATCACGGTTCGGACTGGCGGTTGTGCCCGACCCGCGCTGGCCGGCTCCGCGAACATCTGATTGGCAAAGGTCGAACTGACCAGGGTTGACGAATTGATCCAGTCAGGTGCCGCCAGGGTTGAGTCATAGTCACGCAGCGTTTCAGGCAAGCTGTTTAGGAACAGATCGACAAATGCGCGAATCGATTTTCTGGGATGTTCAAACTCCAGAGTCAGGGTATACAGATCAGTCCAGTCATCTGGCTTTGAGTGGGTTTTCTGCACCTCGACGACACGCGCCCTCAAGCGGATCACCGGCGCGACCTTGGTTCCCGAAATCGACAGCCGGATGCTCTGATTCGCTTCGTAGGCGTCAAAGACGGTGACGGTGTGACGCCCGGTGGCAATCTGATTCAGCATCTGCCGCAGATCGGCGGCATCATTGACCGTGACTTCAAGTTCCCTGACTAGGCCGCTAGAGTGAGTTAACGCGGCGGATGAGTGATCATTCCCCTGTAGCATTTTCAGCAGACGTTCCAGTCGCGCATGGCTGCGCGGAGAGAGACTGAAAAAGCGCGCAGCGATGACATAGCGGCCATCCGGCAATGGCTTGACGCGGACGAGGTGCGCGTCTGCCGTAATCCGCTCATCCCGTTTCCAGGGCAGGATGATTCGTATGATGCCGGCGACTTTAGGCGGAGGCCCGGACATCATGAAAAGGATGCCGCCCCAGGAAATATCTTGATTGACTGCCGTTACCGGCTCGGTCGTTCCCGGCAGAATGACCTTGATTGGGATATTGACCTGAATGCGCGTTTGTGTCCGCCGATCCCCGACATTTGAATCCTGCTGCGGCTGATTCATTGCGCGATTACCTGAATTGTCGCTCATGTCACGTTTAACAAACCGTCAAATGATGGGATATGTCGCAGCAGATCCTGCGTCATCGCAAAAAAGTTGTTTCAAACTGGATTGAACCATAAACTCGCGCCCTTTTACTGGCAATGCCCCCTGCGATGCGCACCTTACAGTTCCCTCTCCAGACCATCAAGGAAATCCCCGCCGATGCCGAGATCGTCAGTCACCGGTTGATGCTTCGCGCCGGACTGATTCGCAAGCTCGCTGCGGGTCTTTACACCTGGCTACCGCTAGGTTTGCGGGTGTTGCGCAAAGTCGAGCGCATTGTGCGTGAAGAAATGGATCGCGCCGGAGGGCTGGAAGTATTGATGCCGGCCGTGCAGCCTGCCGAACTCTGGCAGGAATCCGGGCGCTGGGAGCATTATGGCCCGGAGCTGCTGCGCTTTCACGACCGCCATCAGCGTGAATTCTGCTTCGGCCCGACGCACGAGGAAATCATTACCGACCTGGCGCGTCACGAACTCAAAAGCTACAAGCAGCTCCCGATCAATTTCTATCAGATCCAGACCAAGTTCCGCGACGAGATCCGTCCGCGCTTTGGCGTGATGCGCGCCCGTGAATTTTTAATGAAGGATGCTTATTCCTTCCATCTCGATGAGGCATCGCTGAACGACACCTATGCACGGATGCATGAAACTTATTGTCGCATTTTCACCCGCTGTGGGCTCGACTTCCGTCCGGTGCAGGCCGACACAGGCAGCATCGGCGGCAACGCCTCGCACGAATTCCATGTGCTCGCCGCTTCCGGCGAAGACGCCATCGCGTTTTCCACTGCAAGCGATTATGCCGCCAACGTCGAGTTGGCCGAGGCCGTGGCGCTGGCTGATGCGCTTCCCTCTCCCACAGAGAACGCACGGCTGGTCGATACGCCGGATGCCCGCACCATCGCCGATCTCGTCGAACAATTCAGCCAGCCGATCGAGCGCACGGTCAAGACGCTGATCGTCGCGGCATCCGCTGCGGTCGAGTCCGATTTGATCGCGCTGCTGGTACGCGGCGACCATGAACTCAACGCGATCAAGGCCACAAAACTACCACAGGTCGCAGTGCCGCTGCGGATGGCGACCGAGACCGAGATCCGTGCTGCCATCGGTGCAGGGCCTGGCTCACTCGGCCCGAAGGATCTGCCGATCCCCAGTATCGTGGATCGCACCGTGGCCGTCATTGCGGATTTCAGCGCCGGTGCCAATCAGGACGGTCAACACTGGTTTGGCCTCAACTGGGGTCGTGATCTGCCGCTCCCCGAGGTTGCCGATCTGCGCAACGTGATCGAGGGCGATCCCAGCCCGGATGGCTGTGGCACGCTGACGATTGCACGGGGTATCGAGGTCGGTCATATCTTCCAGCTTGGACGTAAATACAGCGAAGCGCTGAAAGCCACCGTGCTGGGCGAGGATGGCCGTGCTATCACGCTGACGATGGGCTGCTACGGAATCGGCGTCTCGCGGGTGGTCGCTGCGGCCATCGAGCAGCATCACGATGACCGTGGTATCTGCTGGCCAGCGCCGATTGCACCCTTTGAAGTCGCGCTGCTGCCGATGAAACTTGGCAAATCCTACCGGGTGCGCGAGCTGACTGAACAGCTTTATGCCGAACTCCAGGCTGCCGGGATCGATGTCCTGCTCGACGACCGCGATGCCCGTCCCGGCGTGATGTTCGCGGATATGGAACTGATTGGCATCCCGCATCGGATCGTCGTCGGAGACAAGGGAATCGACGACGGCGTCGTCGAGTACAAAGGCCGGGCTGATGAAGACATGCAGTTGATTCCACTTGCGGAAATCATCGCGTTTATCCGAGAGCGCCTGAATGCCTGAACTGGTCAAGCCTTGTCGGGCAATCACCAAAAATATTTATAACCACGGAATCACATGACCAAAGAAGCCACTTTTAACCGCGATGAACTCCTGGCCTGTGGTCGGGGCGAGATGTTCGGGTCGGGCAATGCCCAGTTGCCGATCCCGAACATGCTGATGATGGATCGCATCGTGCGGATCGCCAATTTTGGCGGTGCCAACGGCAAGGGCGAGATCCTCGCCGAGCTGGACGTCAAACCGGAACTCTGGTTTTTCCAATGCCATTTTCCGGGCGATCCCGTCATGCCTGGCTGTCTTGGCCTGGATGCGCTGTGGCAGCTCGTTGGCTTCTATCTGGGCTGGATCGGCAACCCCGGCCACGGACGTGCGCTGGGTGTCGGCGAAGTCAAGTTCACCGGACAGGTGCTGCCCAGCGCCAGCAAAGTGACCTACCACATCGACATGAAACGGGTCATCACCCGTAAGCTGGTACTCGGAATCGGCGACGGCGTGGTGCAGGTTGATGGACGCACCATCTACACTGCCAAAGAACTGCGGGTCGGACTCTTCACCTCGACCGACGGTTTTTGAACGGAGAGCGGTCGTCATGCCCCGCGTCGATTTCTACAGTCTGGAATCTGACAGCCGCGGCGACCGCTTTCTGCTGACGTGTCGCCTGGTCGAACGCATCCGCGCCCGCGACCTGCGCATCCTGATCTACTGCCCTGACCGCGAGCAGGCGACTCATCTGGATCGTCTGCTCTGGACGTTTCGCCAGGACAGCTTTCTGCCACATGGTCAGGTCGATCAGGTCGATCATGCGCTCACGCCCATTCTCATCAGTTCCGATGGCCGCCCGGAGACTGAAACCCAGGTGCTCCTGAATCTTTCCTTCGAGATTCCTGCCTTTATTGGCCGCTTTGAGCGTTTGTGCGAAATCATTGATCACGATCCTGCCGTGCGCAACGCCGGACGCGAGCGTTTCCGCCAGTATCGCGAGCGCGGCGATCCACTGGAACATCACCCGATTCGGCTGTAATTCAGGTGTCATCCTGATCCGGGTCACGCTGCTGCATCGCGGCTTTCAGTCTCAGCAACGCTGCATCAAAGTTAAAATGCTCGGTCTCGCGCAGAATCTCGTTGAAGGCATCGCCTAATCCAGTGCGCAGAATGGCTCCTGAATCGCGCATGAACTGGACAGACTGCACGTTATCCTCCAGCAACAACCGTTCCAGTTCATGTAACAGTTGGGACAGGATGATCCCCTGAGCCGAAACCTCTGGCGTCATCCATTCGTCTTCTTCTGGCAGCGCCATGATCGCCGCCACCAGTTGAGCTAGCTCGATCTGTAGCGCATTGACCGCCGCATCGATGAAATCCGCCCCGGAGCGTCGTTCCAACGCGACCTCCAGATGCGCAGCGTGTTGCGCCAACTGATCAGCACCGAGGGTCAGTGCCGCGCCTTTCAGTCCATGCACAACCCGCACCGCGCCAAGCTCATCCCCATCGCGCAGCCGCTCACGCAATGTTGACAGATCATCAGCATGTGATTGTGTGAACAGTCGCAACAGACGCAGATAGATCGTGCGCTGTCCACGCACCGCCGCCAGTCCGCGCTGACTGTCCAGACCAGGCAACCCGCTCAGCCACTGAGGCGCAGATGGGTCATCCGTCACTGCCGGGTGAGTCAGGTGCCCGGAGATCTGGCGGATGCTCGATGGCAGCCACTTCAGCAGTGTGCTGTAAAGTGCATCTGGCTCAACCGGCTTGGCGACAAAATCATTCATTCCAGCTTGAAGACAGTTTTGCCGGTCTTCCTCAAAAGCGTTAGCCGTCATGGCCAGAATGGGAATCTGCGCCGACTGGTTCTGAGCGCGGATCTGCCGCGTGGCCTCCAGGCCATCCATGTCTGGCATCTGAACATCCATCAGCACCAGGTCATAGGCGCGTGTCTGCGCCATGACGACGGCATCCCGTCCATTTTCAGCCGTCTCAACCACCATCCCCACGGCATGCAGCAGATCCAGCGCCACATCCCGGTTGATCGGGTTATCTTCCGCCAGCAGCAGGCGGAAACCAGCGCCGCAGCGCCGCAACTCGGATTCGATGCCGGATGGCGCTGACGCCGGGTGCACACGATCGTGACCGCGATTGAGACGGGCGGTGAACCAGAATGTGCTGCCCTGCCCCGGCTGGCTCTCGACCCCGGCATCGCCACCCATGAGCTGTGCCAGACGGCGAGTGATCGCCAGACCCAGGCCAGTGCCGCCATGCTTGCGCGTGGTCGAGACATCGGCCTGTCCGAAAGGAGTGAAGAGCTGCGTCAGTTCATCTGGCGCGATGCCGATGCCCGTATCAACCACCTCGAAACGGATCAGCAGGCGGTCATCGGATGACTCCAGCAGAGAGGTTCGCACGATGATTTCACCACGCTCGGTGAATTTGACCGCATTGCCAAGAAAATTCAAAAGACTCTGGCGCAAACGGGTGGGATCGCCAAAAAGCCAGGGCGGCACATCGTCCGGCTGGATCTGGATCCTTAAGCCCTTGGACTGTGCCTGTTCGGCAACCAAGGCGCAGGCATGATCGAGAATGCTGGTCAGTGAAAAATCGGTCTGTTCCAGTTCCAGACGACCGGCCTCGATCTTGGAGAAATCCAGCACATCGTTGACGATGCACAGCAGATGTTGGGTGGCCGACTCGATTTTGCCCAGACGCGCTGCCTGCTCGGGTGTCAGGCCACTGCGTTGCAGCAGATAGGTCAGACCCACGATGGCGTTCATCGGCGTGCGGATTTCATGGCTCATGTTAGCCAGAAAGGCACTCTTGGCACGGTTGGCGGATTCAGCGGCCTGCCGCGCCAGATCTCGCACCCGTTCCAGCTCTTTCTGGGCGCTGATGTCACGGGAGAAACCGACCGTTCCCAGCACGTCGCCATCGACATCCAGCACCGGTGCTTTGAAGGTCTCGTAGACGATATCAGGACGGTTGGGAACCTCTTCCTCGACCATTTTCTGCTGCCGTGTCGTCATGACCGCCAGATCGTCAGCCCGGTAACGCTCGGACAGCTCGCGTGGCCAGAGGTCAAAATCAGTTTTTCCCAGCAGGTCATTGATCCCATATCCGGTGATCTCGGCCAGCGCCCGGTTGACCGCCAGAAAACGTCCCTCGCAGTCTTTCAGCCAGATTATGTGCGGGATATTGTCGATGATCGCCCGCAGCCAGTGACTTTGGCGATGCAGTGCGGCAGTGCGTTCCTCAACCAGTTCCTCCAGATGGTGACGGTACTGGTTGAGCTGCTCCTCGGTATGCTTGCGTTCGCTGATGTCACGGCAGATGCAGAGTACCAGATTGCGACCGCCCCAATGTGTTGCGCTGGCGCTGATCTCGACATCGTATTCAGAACCATCCCGGCGTCGGTGACGAGTCTCGAAAATCAGGCCAGATGGCGGGAACAGAGGGAAACGCTCGCAGATCTGCATTTCGGACATCAGTGCGTCGATGTCCCAACAGCGCAGTCCGATCATTTCCTCCATCGGGTACCCCAGCATTTCGGCAAAACGCTGGTTGCTTTCAAGCACCTGGTGATTGTCGTCAAACACCACAATGCCATCGCGTGAGATGTCGATTAGTGCATGACGGCGCGCGGTCTCATCGGCGAGTCGGCTGAGTGCCTCCAGGCGTTCGATCTGGGAGCAGTGCAATGATTCGGCGAGCGCCAGTTGCTGGCGCTGACGCAGCAGAAACGCGCCGGTCGCCGTCATGAAGAGCGCCAGCAGACCGGCAAGCCCGATCCAGATGGCATCGTTCGCGACATTTGCGTAAAGCTCGGCGCGATCAAGCTTGGCGAGCAGAAACCAATCAGTCTCGGGAATCGCCAAGGCCACGCCCAAGACTGGCTCGCCGCGATCATCCACGCCTTCGAGCAGGGTTCCCAACTTGCTCCGGTCACGCAGAAGCGGGGTCGCCAACGGAAAGTGCAACGTCATTGCCGCGCCCGGCAAGTCACGCAGCTTGCCCAGTAACGCGACTTGCTCGCCCTCGCGTCGAACCAGAAGGGTCTCGCCAGTCGTGGTGGGTAGTGGCCAACTCTGAAGTATGGGGTGGAAATCGGCCACCGGATCTGTATGCAGGACAATGACCGATCCTGGCTGGCCGTCGCGCCCTGGCAGCGGCACCAGAAAATCCAGGTGGATCGCGCCGTGATCGTCGCGATAAGGGCCGTAGTGGCTCACTGTCTGGTCAGTGACGGATTGTCTGGCCGCCGCCACCAGGCGGGTATCAGGGGTTGGAGTCGAGCCATCCAAATTCCAGACCGGTTCGCCTCGCGCATTCAGCAACATGACGCCATGAAAGGCGTTGTAACGCATGAACGTTTTGAGATAGCTCGACAGATCAGCGCTTACCACTGATTCGCCAGCCGCGAACTGGCTTGAGTCGAGTTCCCCACTCAAGCGGCTGTACCGCAGGAACCAGGCGTCGTCCAGACGTTCCTCAAGCCAATTGGCGATCTGTCGCGTCTTGAATTCGGCGATGGTCTTGAGACGGGCGGTTTCACTGTCTTTCTGGTGACTAAAATCGATCGCGATGCCGCCAAGCGTCAGAATGGCGATGGCAGTCGCCAGCAAGATAAGCGGCAACAGCAGGGGTCGCGGCGATGGCTTAAACAGCGTCGACTCACCGCCTCGCTCAAAGGACAGGAGACGTCGCATCAGCGCATAAAGAATCAGCGAGGTGACGGCGACGAACAGCCAGCCCTTGAGCGTACTGATTAGGCTCAGCAGCACCGGGTCGCTGACCAGCCAGTCCAACAGTCGGTCTGAGAGCAGAATCCATAGCCCGGCAAAAACCGCATAGATCAGCACAATGGCCAGAATTGCCGAAACCAGATGGCGACGGGGGGGCGGGTTGGAATCGGAACTCACCGCATTCGCTCCTTGCAGTCACAGTTAACGCACAGGGTGTACGCTGTTACGCCGGGCGCGGGTTGATCGAACGCTGTCAGTTTGATTGACCAGGCGCGTTCTCGATGTAACGCGCCGCAATCTCGCGGAATTCATCGAAGCTGGCAAGAAAGGCATCGGTCACGTCTGGATCGAAATGGCGACCACGCCCGGCGATGATGATCGTACAGGCATCTTCGAGCAGCATGGGCGGTTTGTAGATGCGCGGCGAGATCATCGCGTCGAACACATCCGCGAGCGCCATCAGACGTGCTGCAATCGGAATCCGATCCCCGGCCAATCCTTCTGGATAGCCACTACCGTCCCATTTCTCATGATGATAATGGGCGATATCTTTTGCCAGAACAAGAAATTCGACCAGCCGGTCGACATCACGTTCGGCCTGCTCGATGGCGTCGCTGCCGAGCTTGGCGTGGGTCTTCATGATCTCCCACTCATCGGGCGTCAGTTTGCCGGGTTTGAGCAGGATGGAGTCAGGAATGCCAACCTTGCCGATATCATGCAGTGGCGCGGATTTGGTAAGCTGGTCGATCACGCGGTCGGTGAGAAAACTGGAAAACCGTGGGTGTGGCTGTAATTGACGGGCTAACGCACGGACATAGCCCTGGGTTCGGCGTAGATGATTGCCGGTCTCGGGATCGCGGATCTCGGCCAGATGCGCCAGGGCATGGATGCTGACTTCCTGCACCACCAGGTTTTCACTCATGCGCCGCGCCAGCTCGGCTTCGAGATAGGCGTTCTGATTTTTCAGCCAGTCGCGAGCCTGCTTGAGTTCCAGTTGGGTGCGCACCCGCGCCAGCAGGAGCGGCGGCACGATTGGCTTGGCGATATAGTCCACCGCACCCGCATCCAGACCACGCAGCTCAGATTCGGCGCTGTCCATGGCGGTCACGAAGATGACTGGTATCTCGCGGGTCAGCGGCGCGGCGCGCAGTTGGGTGAAGACCTCATAACCATCCATTCCGGGCATCATCACATCCAGCAAGATGAGATCCGGCCAGGGTGGGGTGGCGGCAATCCGTAACGCCTTTTCGCCGGATGTCGCGGCGCGAACCCGATAGTCGAGCTGCAAAAGCTCGCTCAGCACCGTGAGATTCTCGGGTGAGTCGTCGACGATCAGAATGGTCGACAGTGTTTTCTCGTGCATTCAAGCCACTCCGATCCAGCCGCGCCTCAGCTCGCCTCCAGTCCATCCACCCGCTGTAAACCACGCGGGAGTAAACGTCCACGCCGCCCCCGTTCGCCCTGATAGGCATCCAGATCGGCGGGTCTGAGTCTGAGATCACGCTTGCCGGATCGAACCGTCAGGCTTCCGCCGTTTGGCACCACTGCCAGCGCGATCATGATCTCCTCGCGGCTCGCCGCTTTTGCCGTCGAAATCCCGATGATCTTATTCCCCTTGCCACGCGCCATCTCAGGCAGTTCAGTGACTGGAAACACCAGCAGATAACCGGCGCTGGTCACGGCTGCCAACCGTGCATCAACCGTCTCCGCCAGCGCCACCGGCACCAGCACGTTAGCACCCGCTGGCAGGGTTAGGACTGACTTACCCGCTTTCGGCTTGGCGATCAGATCATCCATGCGGATGATGAATCCATACCCAGCATCGCAGGCCAGGACATAGCGGGCGTTGGGTGCATCACCAAGTACCGCAACGAACCGCGCACCCGGCGGCGGATCGAGTCGACCGGTCAGCGGTTCACCCTGCCCGCGCGCCGATGGCAGGCTGTGCGCTGGGAGCGCATAGGCACGACCCACTGAGTCCAGAAAGACGGCGGTTTGATGGCTGCGCAGCCGTGCCGCGCCTAAAAACTGGTCGCCCGCACGATAGCTGAGTCCGGCGGCGTCGACCTCATGACCCTTGGCCGTGCGCACCCAGCCCTTCTCCGACAGCACCACGGTCACTGGCTCGCTTGGTGCCAGATCGGTCTCGTCAATGGCCGTGGCAGCGCGACGGGCAACCAGCGGCGAGCGACGCGCATCACCATATTTTTGAGCGTCCAGGGCGATTTCGTCGCGGATCAGGTGTTTCAGCACGACCTCATCACCGAGAATCTGTTTCAGGTCAGCGCATTCTGTGGCCAGTTCAGACTGCTCGGCACGGATCTTCAGCTCTTCCAGCCGTGCCAACTGGCGCAGCCGGGTATTGAGCACAGAGTCAGCCTGGATCTCGGACAGTGCAAAACGCGCCATCAGGATCGGTTTTGGTTCGTCTTCGGTGCGCACGAGGTGAATCACGGCATCGAGATTCAGAAAAGCGATCAGCAGACCATCGAGCAAGTGCAGGCGTTCCAGCACTTTATCGAGCCGATGTTGCAGCCGTCGCCGCACGGTCGCCGTGCGATAGATCAGCCATTCAGCCAGGATGTCGCGCAGACTCATGACCCGTGGTCGGCCGTTGAGGCCAATCACATTCATATTGACCCGGTAACTGCGCTCCAGATCAGTCGTGGCGAATAGATGCGACATCAGGCGCTCGACATCGACCCGATTGGAACGCGGCACGATGACGAAGCGGGTTGGATAGTCATGATCGGACTCGTCGCGGAAGTCCTCGATCATCGGCAGTTTTTTGGCGTTGAACTGCGCGGCGATCTGTTCCATCACCCGACTGCCTGAGACCTGATAAGGTAGCGTCGTGATCACGATGTCGCCGCGATCCAGTTCATAACAGGCACGCTGTTTGACACTGCCGCCGCCCGTGCGGTAGAGCTTCAGCAGTTCGTCCGGCGGGGTGACGATCTCGCCCGCCGTGGGAAAATCCGGCCCTGGAATGAAGCGGATCAGATCGTCCAGCGTCGCATCCGGGCATTCGAGCAGATGGATACAGGCTTTTGCCACTTCGCGCAGATTGTGCGGCAGGATGTCGGTCGCCATGCCCACGGCAATGCCGGTGGTGCCATTGAGTAGCAGATTCGGCAAACGTGCGGGCAGCAGACGTGGCTCTTCCAGTGTGCCGTCAAAATTCGGTTGCCAGTCAACCGTGCCCTGATCCACTTCGCCAAGCAGTAGTTCAGCATAGGGTGTCAGACGCGACTCGGTATAACGCATGGCGGCGAATGATTTGGGATCGTCTGGCGAACCCCAGTTACCCTGACCATCGATCAGCGGATAGCGATAACTGAAAGATTGAGCCATCAGCACCATCGCCTCGTAACAGGCCGAATCACCATGCGGATGGAACTTGCCCAGCACATCACCGACGGTACGCGCTGATTTCTTGAACTTGGCCGTCGCCGACAAACCCAGCTCAGACATGGCATAGAGGATGCGCCGTTGGACGGGCTTGAGTCCGTCGCCGACATGCGGCAGCGCACGGTCGAGGATGACGTACATGGAATAATCCAGATACGCTTTTTCAGTGAAGTCTTTCAGAGGGCAGCGTTCAAGTCCCTCCGCGTGATCGATCAGGGTATCCGTCATGGGTTATCTTGAATTCGCTTGTAACAGGATAGGCATGATGCGATAAGGACGCGCGAATCACAAACCAGCGATTCCCGATCAGCATTGTTTGCGCATTGCCTCGGCCTTATCTGAGCCAGAGCCGAAGCGATTCAGAAGATTGGAGACCTCATAATGAAATCACAAGCGCAGATCGACCGCTGGCTCTCGATCCTTTTTCACTACATTGAAAAGGCTGTTCTGGTTGGTATCGGTGCGCTGGCGCTTATCGGCATTGGCCAGTTGATCCAGGGGATCTACCAGCATGGCGCGGTCAGGCTTGAAGACTTGCTCATGATGTTTATCTTCATCGAAATCATGGCGATGGCAAACGTCTATTTCATGCGTCGTGAGGTTCCCTTCACCTATCCGATGTTCATCGCCGTGACCGCGTTATCGCGGCTGATCGTGCTGCAAGAAAACATCTCTCACGAAAACTTCCTCTACGAAAGCGGAGCCATCCTGCTGGTCAGTCTTGCGATCCTGATCATCCGTGTTACTGAACGCGGACACAACGAGAGCGAAGACGATCAGCGTGACTGATTCTGTCTCAAGAGGAACATCAATAGCGGCGGCATGAGGCCATCAAAAACATCCGTGACCCGCTCAAGCAATTGGCGGCGCTACTCAGTGACCGGATTCACCCGCATCTCGCCGCCAGTCTTCTCAACGATGTCGGTCGCTTCCAGCTCAACGACCCGCTCTGGTGAATAACCGAGCTGCCTGAAATTCATGACGCCATCCGGCGAATGACACTCGATGCAATCACGGCCTTTGCCCTGAATGCCGTGATTAACCATCAGCGTTCCCATCTGGCGCATCCAGTGCGGCTCAACGTTTTTCAGTTTCCCGTCCACCAGCGGATAGACGGTTTTCCAGCCGTCGGTGATACCGAAATAGGACATGAACTCATCCATCATGTAGAGCTTGAATGGCTCCTGATACATGCGCTGCACGATCTGATCAGAGATGGCTTTTTTGACCGATGCCTGAGCGTCGCCAGTTTCGTAATAGCTGGCGTAATCGAACGGCAAAATCATGGCACCGAACGGCCCTTGGTTTGACATGTCCTCGTACATCATGGCGTTGAACAGCTTGAACGGATAGATCCGGCTCTCGCCCTGATTCATGACAGGACGCAGATTGTGCTGGATCATGGCTTCGCGTTTGGCCAGCATTTCCGGTGCAAGCTGTGAGAGTGGATCGGTTGCTGCTCTGACATAGGTCTCGACATCGATGTCTGGATACTGCCGCTTGAGTTCAGTCGCTTTTGCTCGCACGGCGGCAATGATTTCTGGATCATCGATCCGCGCCACCTGCTGCATCAGCGGGTTATACGCATCCGAATGGTTTGGATTGTTGCCGAGTGCATTAGCGAGAAACGTGCCGTTGCCGTTGAACCAGAGGAAGGTGAAACCCTTGCCCGGCTTGCCTGAGCGATAGATGTCAGTTGGTTCAAAGATGCCTTCTTGCGGATCCCAGGTTGGATGAACCCAGTCGCGCAGCACGACGTTATCGGTTTCGAGTTCTTTGATGTGGCAGGTTTCACACGCCAGACGGGCGATATGACCGTTGAGCAGCGCCTTGTACTTGGACTGATTGTGCGGGGCCTGGGTATGGCAGCTCTCGCAGGTGACATCCTTGGTTGGTAGATCGTTGGCGACCAGATCCACGCCTTTGCGACCACGCGGGATCTTGTGGCCTTCGGGGAGATGGCAATCAGTACACTGAATACCTGCTGCGGCATGGACGTCATCCTGGGGGCTGAACGGATTACCGCGTTTTGCACCCTGATGGAGGATGCGCTGATTCACATGTCCAAGTGACTGCGCGGCGGCATTGTGCGCATAGGCATCCCCGCCCATGTTGTGCTGATGGCAGCGCAGACAGTTCTCGGAACGGATCGACCCGACAGTCAGTGCGGCGCGCAGACTGCGATCCTGATTCCAGCGCAGCCCCTGTTTGTCCTGAATCACATGACGTTGATTCATGTCGTAGTCGGCTGAATGACAGATCAGACAGTCGATACCCTCTTTCGCCTCGCCGGGGACATCGCCAATTGGCATCATCTTTTCGGTCGCCGGCTGATAATTGCCGCCGATATGACATTGACCACAGCCTTCGCTACGCAGCGTGACCGTACCGCCATCCGGCTCCGAGTGGCTTTTGACCAGTGCCGCCCAGCCCGTCCAGGTAAAACTCCCCGGAATGCCACAGGCTCGGTTGATCTTGCCGACCGGGATTTTGTGCAACCCGCTGTTAACCCGCCGTCCGTCATAACCATAGGTGGAAAAACCGCTAGCGCCGCTCTGAAATTTGAAATGCACTGAATTAACGATGTCGTCGAGCGTGGCGACGGTCTTAATGGTGCCATCAGGGTGCTTAACCTGGATGCTGGCATGGCAGCGCAGACAGGTTTCCGGACCGTCGTAGCGGCGGATGCCGGCATCTCGGAAATACTTGATATGCGATGGCTCGGTGTCGCGGATGAAGGATGGTGTATTCATCAGCATCTCGATTTTGACCCGACGGGCAAAGGGCTTTTGATCCGTCCTGACCATCGCATCGGCCTTGCGCTGACGCGCATCCATGCTGAGTTCCTGAGCCAGTGCATCGAATTGCGTCTTGGTCAATTCCCGGCTGCTGTCATAGGTCAGCAGTGCGTTGGTCTTGCCGACATAGGACTCAAAAGCCAGTGGGTAAATAACTTTATAGGCAATGATCAAGACAGTCAGTACAACAGCAATGACGATGAGTCGGCGTTGGGTTTTCGCAGAGAGCGGTTTCAAAGCAAAGGGGGGCATGTTCATCACCCTTAGGGTTATCCAGTCAGACCGGGGTTCGCTGTCACGTCAGTGAGCAACCGATTACCTCGGCGTCTCCATATGCGTTTGAGCCTCCTGCTCCCGGTGCCAGCCGGTGATCATCGCCAACAGATTCGTGGTCAGGGTCTCGCCAGTGGTGATGATATAGAGATGCACCAGAACGAAGAGCACCAGAAAATAAGCGACGGTCAGATGCATCATGGCCACGACCCAGATGCTGCCGAGACCAAACAGCGTTTCCGGTAGATAAATCGAGAACAGAAAACCCCAGCCGCTGAGAATCAGCAGTGGCATCAGCAAATACATGACTCCCAGATAACTGAGCTGTTGAAGCGTGTTCAGCTTCATCTCGGCACTGGGATGAAAGGGATGCGGCGCATTGTGGAAGATGCCCCAGGCGTAATAGCGTCCCTGAATGAACAGCCGCTGCAAAAAACCGCGCAGATGCACCCGATAATGGCGTCCGTTGTCGGTCGTCAGATTGCCGACGACAAAACCGATCCAGCCCAGCGTCAGCAGAATCCCCGCAATGTTGTGGATGGGTCGTGCCACTGCAAAATTCAGAAGCCACCCGGCGCCGGCAAAGTGCATGCTGGCTCCAGACAGCATCAGCATCAGAAACAGCAGCGCATTGAGCCAGTGCCAGGCACGTACCCAGCCTGCATACAGATAAAGCGATGTCATCACTTGATTCCTCTTGACCGTTGATATGCCTTGTAACGCCCGAAGCCGTGCGCGACGAGAACCAGCAGTGTCAGACCGATGACACTTAGGCCAATCAGGTCGAGCCTGGGGTTGCGACTCATGCCGACGACATAGGCATCATTGAAAATCGCCTTGTTGAACCAGCCCTGGTTTGCCAGATCCGCCTTTGATCGATATTGATAGAGCCGGTTCAGCAGGCGCGGTTCTTTCGAATGGCAGTTCACGCAGTCGCGGTTGCTGTCTTTTGCTTTCAGGATCTGGTGCGAAATCCGTTGCCCGTTGCCGGTCAGGGGCGCGTGACAATCCAGGCAGCGCACGGCAGTCCAATGTTTCTCGCGGTTCGGCAGCCAGGCATGAGGGTCGCTCACAGGATCGCGCACCTTCTCATGACAGGACAGGCAGACCTGGTTGTCGTCGCGGACGATGTCTGCCAACGGCTCGCCAACCTTGGAGGCGCGGAAGCGATGTGGATCGTGGCAGGAATGGCAACTAAATCCCTTGACATCGGCTGAATCTGAGGTGGCATGGATGCTTTTGGCATATTCGGCGTCGATCGTTTTGAATGCATAAACCCGATCTTTCGCGTCGTCCCTATCCTCATGACACCCGACACAGGAGCGTGTCTTGCGCACCCTGTTCTCCGGGTGTGGGTAGCGATCAAATTCTCCCTCATGACATTCGGCGCAGGCGAGTTCTCCGTGAACCGAGTGTGATAGCACCTGCGGATTCACCGAGAGATTGATCATGTTGCCCGTGCCTGGATCCCGGTAGGACAGTGTCGCCATCGCATGACAGCGTAGGCAGGCTTGATGGTCAGTTGCCTGTGATTCGCCAGCGACCGGTTGCGCCGTGGCGAGGAGTGCCAGCATGACGACGTTGATCAAGGACAGTCTGACAGGGAAATGCCTTCCCTTCAGTCGCACGTTATCGGTTTGAGTGTCGGGATTGCGCATGTTGGTTCGCTTCGCGGACAGGTTAGTCATCGCAGTGGCTCATCACTGGAATCCATGGATTCCATATTAAACAGATTGGTCGTCTTGGTGCCCGGGTCAGTCTGTCAGCAGAATCCATCACACTGCAAGGCGGCATGATGCGCTGACTTGACCAAGCGCAAAAACTAGCTTGTTGATCATTAGACAATTCAGAAAATCAGGACTATAACTATTATTGTAATATAAGAATATAATTATTAACTTTCCAGAATGCGTCTGGTTTCGACCGATCAGGATGAGTCGATCATCTGGCTTGTCAATCACCATCCAAAAGTTACCAGGCATCAACATCGAATTTTTTCCAGTTGAACGAGCGACTCAGAGGGTCTGATTGGCCTTTTTGCGTTGCTTGAACCGGTAAGAGTCGTTGCCGGTTTCGAGGATGTCGCAA
>CAIUAY010000060.1 GCA_903897335.1 uncultured Chromatium sp.
AGATTCATGGTCAGGGGTCCCGTCAGGTCGGTGATGGCGTCGTCGGCAGTAAGCGCTTGGTCGTCCTCAGCTCATCGCGGAGTGTGCGCAGCGCCTCGCGAGCCTGGAACAAAGGATAGCTCCTTTTCGGGATATAATCCAACGGGACGCAACAAAGTTGTATTGCGCAGATTTACAGTCCTTCAACGCCACGGAATCGGGACACCAGACCGCGCAGGTGTTTTGCCAGGGTAGCCAGTTCCTGAACGCGCCCTTGCGCGAGCAAACTGTCCTGATCGTTCTCCCTGGCTAAATTCCCCATGTGTTCGACGTTGCTGGAGAGCGCCTGACTGGTTCCCGACTGCTGATTAGCCTGTCGGGTCACATTCGATATCCGGTTGAGCATATCGTCGGCGTGTAGACGGATCGTTTCAATTGCGGCAGCCGCTTCGCGCGACAGCGCCACGCCGCGATTCATCTGTTCTGAAGTCAGGCTGACCGTTTTCACGGCTTGGGCGCTTTCCTGCTGGATAGTGTTGATGGTCGCGGTGACTTCACTGGTCGCCTGAGCCGTGCGATTGGCCAGTTTGCGTACTTCGTCAGCCACGACCGCGAAACCGCGTCCCTGCTCGCCAGCGCGAGCCGCTTCGATGGCGGCGTTCAAGGCGAGCAGATTGGTCTGATCGGCAATCTCGCGGATGACGTTGATGATGGTGCTGATCTCGCGTGAGCGGTCATCGAGCCGTTGCACGCCATCGGCTACTGCCTGCATGGTGTGGTCGATCTGTCCGATATCCTCGGCAGTCCGGTTGACTGTCGTGGCGGCACTGGCGGTCAAATGGCCAGTATTGCGAGCGAGTTCCTGTAATTGATCTGATTGCTGAGCGACCTCGGCGATCGACCGGGTCATCTCATCCATCTCATGCTGCATCTGGCCTGCTGCGTCACGCTGTTGTCGCGAGTGCTGCGCCACGGCATCGGTCGCGGCGATGAGTTCCTGCGTCGTCTCATCCAGATGGCGACTTTCTTTTGCGATGGAGAACACCAGTTCGCGCAGGCGCGCCATGAACGTATTGAAGGCCGTGCCGATGAGACCGATTTCCTCATCGCGCTCAACCGTCAATTGCTGGGCGACATCGCCATCCCAGTTGGACAGCGTTTGCGCCAGCGTTCGCAAAGGACGGATCAGGCGAGTCAGGAGCGGCCAGCTCAATACCGCGAGGATCAGCAGGCCAGCCGTGCCAATCAGCGCCGCCAGCAGGATGATCTGCCGCGCATCGACCAACGCTGCATCCAAAGGAAAGGTGAGCAGCAACGCCCAGTGATTCTGCGCTTTGCCCGGCTTGATTGGCCGCACGAGCGACATCAAGCCAGCGTCATCGACGAATTCATAAGGGTTTCCCTGCTTGATGGCCGCCAGCGCCGCTGCCGGAAGCTCCGACGCCGGTTGTCCCAACCGGGCGCTATCAGGATGACTGGCATACAGACCGGCGTTGGACAGCAAACTGGCGTGACCCAACCCAAACGGCTGCACTTTGGCCAAAATCTCCTGAAGCCCCTGCAATGGATAGTCGGCGCCAACCGATCCCAGGAAACGCCCATCGCTCATGATTGGCACCATCAGCGACACCATCATGACCGGGCGACCGCCAATCGGGAATGCGTAAGGCTCGCTGGCCCAGGGTTGCCCCGTCTTTTTGGGGATGTTGTACCAGTCCGAGGTTTCGTAATCCGTCACCGGTTCCACCGCGACCTTTCCGCTCGCGCGGTTCCAGTAAGGGATATAGCGTCCGGTCTGATCATTTTCCGGCGCAATGTTGACGAATTCGCTGTCGCGCCCGTCAAACGCATTGGGTTCCCAGTAGGAGCCTAGCCCGACAAGCTGTGGATTCGCTTCGAGAACGGCCTGGTTCACTGCCGACGCGACCGCCCGTTCGGGTTGTCGCTGATGAATGGCATCGACCGCCAGCGCCAGAGATTCAGCGACCGCATAGGAATGGGCAAACTCGGATTCGATCCGGTTGGCGTAGGTATCGCCCATATCGCGAACCATCGCCAGCGCCTGATCGCGGGTGTGCTTGTGAGCAAACGAGGCAACCGTTCCAAACGCCAGCAGAAACACCAGTCCGCTACCGCCAAGCATCCAGAGAAACAGTCTGACACGCAGTGAATTGATAAGCATGGCGATTTCTTTGAAGTTGAGTGTTGTTCAAGGTTCAGTTCGCTCTGCATCATCAGCGAACCAGGTTCAGGCGACCGGCTGTCCCGATAATCGTCCGCATTGTTTGATTTTCAAAGATACGCCAACGACAATCAGTAGATTGCTGATGGACAGCAGGCTTTCGCTCGCGCCATGCAGAACATCGTCATATGCCAGGCTTGGCAAGCCGTGCGTGGTTGCGATCCGGGTGTTGATGATCGTCACGGCGACAAACACCAGCAGGAACCAGAAGCCACTGACCGTCACCGGCGAAAACAACGTCTGATCGCGGCGATACACCAAAAGCAGCGTCAGCAGAAAGAGCATATAACAGACATTTGCCGCCCGCAGCATGACCGCGCTGCTGTCGCCAGTGATCGGCCACTGCGTCAATGCCCAGACCAGACCCACGGGCACGATGAGCCAGGCCAGGCGACCATGGCGAGCAGACAGCATCGCCAGGATTGCAACCCACAGCAGCAGGCTGCCACCAAAGGTCATCACCCGTGCCGTCTCCAGCAGGAACGGCTGCGTATCCCCGCTCAGGTGAAAGCACAGAATATCCCGGCCAAAAGATGCGGCGTCATGCAGAGGGCAAAGACCCGCAGTTTCTGGCGCTGGGTCAAATTGCCATAGCGCCAGAAGAGTGCCATCGCCACGCCCCATTCGGTGACGGTGAAGACATGAATCAGCCAGGTCAGCCAGGAGAACCGCATGTTTAAGATGCCGGGGCGTGGATGTCTCGGAAGCCGCTAACGCTCCCAGGATGGTTCTGGCCCGTTGCCATCACGATACGGACGGTCGTGATCAGCGCCAGGAGGATAGGCGGCGCGATGCTCATCCTGGTCATGCAGCGATTTCCGAATGTGGCGCTCAGCTCGATCCAGCCTAGCATCCAGGATTTGTTCACGTTCAGCGTGGGAGGTCCCAGCCTGACGCAGATCGGCGGCAAGTTCGCGGATTTCACGCTGCTCGCGTTGGAGTGACATGGCTTCGTAACGTGTCAATGCGCCGGTTTCAATGCCACGCTCGATGACCGCCTGCTGATGTTCCAGCCGATCCCGGATGCCATAAACATCGTGGTCAGCCTGAGCAGGAAACACCGCGAGCATCCCGGCAATGGCGAATAAGGCGGCGACAGTGGAGTGTTTCATGGTTCGCGTCCTGTTGATTGAGTGAGACAAAAATAGGTTGGATTCGGTGGCCATCGGGATGCCCGTTAGATGTCATGGCATCAGTGCTTCAGATCATGCCAAATCCGTCAGCGTCGATCAGGATAAAGTCGGGCGTCATTAGATCACAGACTTGATGTAGCACATCACAACAGCGGTCATCCCGGATTTCAGAAAACCGCTCTGCCAAGGTCGATGTATCTGGACATTGCCCGTGCTCGCATCGGGGTCGGCGCAAGGTTGCCTGCTCAGTCAGCGGATGCCAACCAAGTCTTGATGCGCGTCGATGTTAAAATCGAATCACTGAGCACATGATTCGATTCTGACGCCTCATTAGCGATGCCAAGGCCATGATCAAATTTAACCCGGCGATATTCCAGTGCGACAACCGGCCTCCCCGCAGATGGCGTGACTGGTTGGGGCAGTTGTTGCGTTGGTTGCCATGGCTGATCCTCGGGATCGGTCTGGTGGCAACCGGGCTGGTCTGGCTGGACTGGCGGCACGAACAAACCGGGATTCTGCGCAATGAATTCCGCATACAGGTCGGCAAGGTGCGCACCAGCATCGAGCATCGGATCGAAACCAATAAGCAAATTCTGCGCGGGGTGGCCGGGCTGTTTACGGTCGACGAGTCCATTAACCGTGCGCAGTTTCGCGCTTACGTGGAATCACTCAACCTGTCCGTGCGCTATCCCGGAATTCAGGGCGTCGGTTTTTCGCGCCTGATCGCCCCGGCAGACAAGGACGCATTGATCGAGGCGATTCGTGCGGAAGGGTTTCCCGATTTCATGTTGCGTCCTCCAGGCATTCGGGATGTCTATACCGCGATCATCTACCTCGAACCCTTCGACTGGCGTAACCAGCGCGCCTTTGGCTATGACATGTTTTCCGAACCCATCCGCCAGGCGGCCATGACCCGCGCCTGGGAATCGGGGCAGACAAGCGTATCCGGCAAGGTGAGGCTGGTTCAGGAAACCGAGACAGATGCGCAGGCTGGTTTTCTGATCTATGTCCCCGTCTATCGTCCCGGTCTGCATCGGAATACGCTGCAGGAACGTCAGTCGAATCTGCTGGGCTGGGCTTATTCACCACTACGGATGGGGAAGTTAATGGAGAGCTTCCTGCAAGATTATCCAGAGCTGGTCACCCGCATTGCGCTGACGATCTACGATGGCACGGACATGACTGCTGAGACACTGATGTTTGAGTCAGTCGCCGCGCCCCGACTGATGGCGCACCACTTTCAGGAGATCCAGCAGATCGATCTCAGTGGCCATACCTGGACACTGCTGGCGCAAACCCTGCCTGCCTTTGACGACCAGGCGCGTCAGCTCAGCGAAAAAGACAGGCTGATCCTCGGCGCAGGCATTGCTCTGAGTTTTGCACTGTCGCTGCTAGCCTGGGTGCTGATCCGTAGCCATCTGCGCATTACCGATGCGCTACGCCAAACCGCGCAGGCGCATCGTGCGTTACTCGAAAGCCAGCAGCGGTTGCGGCTGATTTTCGATACCTCGGATGTTGCGATTTTTCTCACGGATCTGACAGGTCGCATTATTCAGGCTAACGCAAGGATGGCCGAAATGTTCCGCTGTCCTTTGGGAACGCTGATCGGCAGCGATTATGTGAGCCACATTCACTCTGTCGAGCGCGAGAACGCACAGCGGCAAATACGGAAATTGCTGACCCGACAAACGGTGGGTATCAAGCAGGAGTGGCGCTACTGGCGCAAGGATGGCAGCGAATTCTGGGGACATCTAGGTGGGCACCTGATTCGAGACGCCGATGGCCAGCCAATCGGATTGGTCGGGGTGATTGCTGACACCACCCAGCGCCGGGAGACTGAAGAGAAGATTGAGTTTCTCGCCCATCACGATTATCTGACCGGTCTGCCCAACCGTGTACTGTTCGTCGAGCGCGTGGGACAGACGCTGGCGCTGGCGCGACGCACCAGAGGACATCTGGGGATACTCTTTCTCGATCTGGATGGTTTTAAGCCGATCAACGACCGCTACGGCCATCAGGCCGGTGATCTGGTGTTGTGCGAGGTCGCCAAGCGACTGCGCGAACACACCCGCGACTCGGATACGGTGTGTCGACAGGGTGGCGACGAATTCGTGATTCTGGTGCCGGAGTTGCCTGCCCGCGATCATCTTGAGCGTCTGGCGCGGATACTGACCGGCGTGATCGGTCAACCTTACGAAATCGGCAGCGATCTTCTGAGCCTCTCGGTCAGTATTGGCATGGCGGTCTATCCAGAACACGGCGAAACTGTCGACAAGCTGCTTCAGAGCGCCGATGCCGCCATGTATCTGGCAAAGGGCGCAGGTCATTCGCAGGTACAGTTTGCCTGATCGCTTATTCAGACGCCAAAATCCGCCATGCCTGAATAACCGCTGTGGGTTACCTGCGCACACTATGCGAACCCGGCAGGCAGCGGCGGGCGCCATCTGCCAGAATAGCCAGAGAATGCACCCCGCTGGAGCTGTTACCGCTTCCGTTTGCCTTTCAATCCCTAGACACGCCTGAAGCGGCAATGCCGATTCATGGTTTTGGACACCGTTTAAATTCAGAGGACACTTTCCGATGTTAATCAATGACCTTGACCGCGCAGGCGGGTATTGGGGTTCCGTCTATGCTTTTGCCGCCATCAAGGGGCTTCAGGTCATCATTGACGGACCGGTAGGCTGCGAAAACCTGCCCGTGACGGCGGTGTTGCATTACACAGATGGACTGCCGCCACATGAGCTGCCAGTCGTGGTGACTGGGCTTGGCGAGGAAGAACTCGGACAGCAGGGTACCGAGCAGGCGATGCGTCGGGCGTATCAAACCCTGGATCCGACACGCCCAGCGGTCGTGGTGACTGGCTCCATTGCCGAAATGATCGGCGGCGGCGTGACGCCTGAAGGCACCAATATCCTGCGTTTTCTGCCACGCACCATCGACGAAGATCAATGGCAAAGCGCCAACCGCGCAATCTACTGGCTGTGGACGCAATTTGGCGCAAAAAAAGGTGCGGCGCCCAAGCCGCGCCAACCCGACGCACGACCCCGCGTTAATCTCATTGGCCCGATGTACGGCACCTTCAATTCGCCGTCTGATCTGGCCGAAATTCGGCGGCTGGTCGATGGCATTGGCGCTGAGATCAATCTGACTTTTCCACTTGGCAGCCATCTCGACGAGGTGCCAAAACTCGCGGATGCCGATGTGAATATCTGTCTGTACCGCGAGTTCGGACGCACGCTCTGCGAGGCGCTGGATCGACCCTTTCTTCAGGCGCCGATCGGTCTGCATAGCACGACCCGGTTTTTACGCACGCTCGGCGAACTACTTGGACTCGATCCTGAACCCTTTATCGAGCGCGAAAAACACACCACCATCAAGCCGATCTGGGATCTGTGGCGCTCAGTGACGCAAGATTTCTTTGGCACAGCGAGTTTTGGCGTGGCGGCGACCGAAACCTATGCTCGCGGTTTGCGCCATTTTCTCGAAGATGAAATGGGTCTGCCCTGTCATTTTGCGTTCTCACGCAAAGCCGGCGTCAAACCGGACAACGATGTGATCCGCCAGACTATCCGCGACAAGACACCGCTAATCGTCTTTGGTAGCTACAACGAACGCATGTATCTGGCTGAAATCGGTGCGCGTGCAACCTATATCCCGGCATCCTTCCCCGGCACTGTCATCCGGCGGCATACTGGAACCCCCTTTATGGGCTATTCCGGCGCAACCTATCTGGTTCAGGAAGTCTGCAATGCGCTGTTTGATGCCCTTTTCAACATCATCCCGCTCGGAACGGATCTTGATAAAGTCGACCCCACGCCAGCGCGGATGCACCGCGAGCTTCCATGGGACGAGGAAGCACGGACAGCCTTTGATCAGATCGTTGAGTCACAACCCGTACTCGTGCGAATTTCAGCCGCCAAACGTCTGCGCGACGCCGCCGAACGTGCTGCACGTCAGGCAGGTGAGACGCAGATAACCGCTGAACGGGTGCGTTTAACCCAAGCCGCCGTGGCGGCTGGATCAGTCTGATCCGAACCTCTGGTTTTGGATTTGGATTTGGGAACCGTCTGTTTGCTGGGAGTGATCCTGCAAGTGACACCTGTCTGCTGTCCCGGATCATAATCGAATTGAAACAGGTGTAAATGTAGGTTGACATCCGTGTCAGTCAAGCTAGACTGACACCTGATCAAAGCGACTCCATCAAGGGCATTATCCACGTATTGTGCTACATGCTCGCTGATCAGGTTATCGAGAAATGTTCCTGTATCGGACGTCTTCTCTGTTGCAGAAACATCATCTGCGACACCCACTACCGCACGGGTTAAGTGCGGCATAACTGAGGTTTAAATCCTAAATTCGGAGGATTGATCAATGGCTGAAAACACCAGCATGACCGGGTTGACCGACGCTGAAGCAAAAGAATTTCATGAGATCTTCGTGCAGAGCATGACGATGTTTTTTGGCGTCGTCGTGATTGCGCACATCCTTGTCTGGCTGTGGCGCCCCTGGCTGTAACCGGTTTGGGTAATGTGCTGGCGCAGACAACAGAAGCCAGCAACCTGACGATCCCCATTTCTTTAATGATTCGTGGAGAAGATTAATGTCATCTGATCTGTATAAAATCTGGCTGCTCATCAATCCGCGCACTGTGTTGATTGCGCTTGCCATATTCCTGACCGTGCTGGGTCTTGCTATTCATATGATTCTGCTTAGCACTAGCGAATTCAATTGGCTCGAAGACGGTATCCCGGCCGCGAAAGTCACGCATGTGGCTCCGGCTGTACCGCAACGCTAATCGCGTTCTTGATGGGGGTGGCGGGCGAGGCGGATGCCTCACCTACCGCCGACAGTGCTAAGAGGAGGCAACCGGCCAGGCTGCCTCCCCAGCAGAGGGTTTTACAATGGCCATGCTCAGTTTTGAGAAAAAATATCGCGTCCGTGGCGGGACGCTGATCGGGGGAGATCTGTTCGACTTCTGGGTGGGGCCGTTTTATGTCGGCTTCTTCGGGGTGTCGGGATTCTTCTTCGCATTGCTAGGAGTACTCCTGATTGTCTGGGGTGCCACCCTCGGTCCTAACGCAGAACTCCAGACCTTTAATCTCTGGCAGATCAGCATTGCTCCACCCGATCTCAGCTACGGTCTGCGAATGGCTCCCATGGCTGAAGGTGGGTTGTGGCAGATCATCACGATCTGTGCCATCGGCGCATTTGTCTCCTGGGCGCTAAGAGAAGTTGAAATCTGCCGTAAGCTTGGCATCGGTTTCCACATTCCTTTTGCGTTTTCATTCGCGATCGCCGCCTATCTTGTCCTCGTCGTGGTGCGTCCGATCCTGCTGGGTGCCTGGGGGCATGGTTTCCCTTATGGAATCCTGAGTCATCTCGACTGGGTTTCAAATGTTGGGTACCAGTTCCTGCACTTCCACTACAACCCAGCCCATATGCTGGCGATCTCGTTCTTCTTCACAAACGCACTGGCGCTGTCGATGCACGGTTCGCTGATCCTCTCGGTCACGAATCCGCAGGAAGGCGAGGCCGTCAAAACGAGCGAGCACGAAAATACCTTTTTCCGTGACATCGTTGGTTACTCGATTGGTGCGCTAGCCATTCATCGTCTGGGATTGTTCCTGGCCTTAAGTGCTGTCTTCTGGAGTGCGGTGTGTATCGTAATCAGTGGGCCCTTCTGGACTCGCGGATGGCCGGAATGGTGGAACTGGTGGCTTGAGCTCCCGCTCTGGTAAGGAACTAGGAGACAACAATGCCTGAATATCAGAATATTTTTAATAGTGTGCAGGTGCGCTCGCCGGCTTATCCCGGTGTGCCGCTGCCCAAAGGCAGTCTGCCGCGACTTGGCAAACCCATTTTCTCTTATTGGATGGGGAAAATCGGCGATGCCCAGATCGGCCCGCTCTACCTTGGGTTTACCGGTACCTTGTCATTGATCTTTGGTTTTGTCGCGCTTGAGATCATTGGCTTTAACATGCTGGCATCGGTCAACTGGAGTCCGATTGAGTTCATCAAGAACTTTTTCTGGCTTGCGCTTGAGCCACCCGCGCCATCATATGGTCTAAGCATTCCACCACTATCCGAGGGTGGCTGGTGGCTGATGGCAGGCTTCTTCCTGACCGCATCAATCATCCTGTGGTGGATTCGCACGTACAAGCGTGCTCAAGCCTTGGGAATGAGTCAGCATCTGTCCTGGGCCTTTGCTGCGGCGATCTTCTTCTACCTCAGTCTGGGTTTCATTCGCCCAGTTCTCATGGGTAGCTGGGCTGAAGCCGTACCATTTGGAATCTTCCCGCATCTTGACTGGACAGCGGCATTCTCGATTCGCTATGGAAACCTCTATTACAACCCCTTCCATATGCTTTCAATTGCTTTCCTCTACGGATCGGCGCTGTTGTTTGCCATGCACGGTGCAACCATCCTGGCAGTCAGTCGTTTTGGTGGCGATCGAGAGATCGACCAGATCGTTGACCGCGGCACGGCAGCTGAGCGCGCTGCACTGTTCTGGCGCTGGACGATGGGCTTCAACGCCACGATGGAGTCCATTCATCGCTGGAGCTGGTGGTTCGCTGTCCTGACAGTCATCACGGCTGGAATTGGCATCCTGCTGACCGGAACGGTTGTTGAAAACTGGTATCTCTGGGCAGTGAAGCATGGAGTTGCGCCAAACTACCCGGTTAGCCTCCCTGTCGTCCAGGATCCATTGTTACTGCAGGGGGTATCGCAATGAATATTGGAAAGCACGCAGCGGTTCCGCTGGTCGCAGTTATCGCTTCCGTACTTCTCTTAGGTTGTGAACGTCCGCCACCGCAAGTAGTGCAAAAAGGCTATCGTGGCCTGGCAATGGAGCAGAACTACAACCCGCGTTTGCTGGAAGCAAGTGTTAAGGCGAATATTCCGCCTGAAGCCATTCCTGCGGCGGCTCCGGGTGGCCCGAAAGTGACAGATGTCTACAAGAACGTTCAGGTTTTGAACGATCTAAGCATGACTGATTTCACCAGAATGATGGTGGCGGCAACGCTCTGGGTTGCTCCAAAGGAAGGCTGTAATTACTGCCATGTTCCAGGTGATTTTGCGTCCGATAACATCTATACCAAGGTTGTTTCGCGTCGGATGTTCCAGATGGTTCGTGACACAAACACGAACTGGAAAAGCCATGTCGCAGTTAACGGTGTAGGCGTGACGTGCTATACCTGCCATCGCGGCAATCCTGTGCCTAAGTATGTCTGGGTGACAGATCCGGGTCCAGGTCAGCCTTCTGGCATGAAGCCAACTGGTCAGAATATTGCCGCGTCGACCGCAGCGTATGCCGCCTTGCCTTATGATCCGTTTACGCCTTTCCTTGATCAGGCAAATAATATCCGGGTGATTGGCACGACAGCATTGCCGAACGGAAATAAAACATCCATCAAGCAGGCTGAATGGACTTATGCACTGATGATGCAGATATCAGATGCATTGGGTGTCAACTGCACGTTCTGTCATAACAGCCGAGCCTTCTCGAACTGGAGTCAGAGCACACCACAGCGGACAACAGCTTGGTATGCTATCCGCCATGTGCGCGACCTGAATCAGAATTATATCTGGCCGTTGAGTAGCGTGCTTCCTGATTCGCGTAAAGGTCCTTATGGAGATCCCTTCAAAATCAGTTGTATGACCTGCCATCAAGGCGCATACAAGCCGCTTTACGGGGCAAAGATGCTGAAGGATTATCCTGCTCTGATGGGTTCTGCAAAAGTTGATGCCGTGCCTGCCGAGTTGGCTGCTCCGGTTGCAGCGCCTGAAGCTGCCGTTGCTGCTCCGCAGAAGCTGTAAAGCAGGTCGCGAGTTGGAGTGACTCGCTCGCATGGATGGCAGGCTTAGTGCCGGATGCAAGTCCGGCATCTAAAGAGAGAGAACATCGTAACAGTCGCTCTTAAGTAGCTAACGTTACGGAATTTGAGATAGGATTGGCTTGATCGGCCATCCTGTCGCTCAACGAGGAACCATCCAATGGCTGAGAACCGCTCGATGTCTGGACTCAATGAAGGTGAAGCGAAGGAATTTCATGGAATCTTCGTGTCCAGTTTCGTCGCGTTTACGGGGATCGTGGTTGTTGCACATATCCTCGTGTGGTTGTGGCGTCCTTGGCTGTAATGGCCTTGGGTTTTTCATGTTCGTGACCAATAAGGCGATTGTTGTTTTCAACAGCGCCTACCTTAAAAGACCGGAGAAGACACATGCATAAAATTTGGCAGATTTTTGATCCCCGCAGAACTTTGGTTGCTCTGTTTGGTTTTCTGCTCGTGCTGGGATTGTTGATTCATTTCATCCTGCTCAGCAGTCCAGCATTTAACTGGTTGAGCGGCTCCTAAGATCGTTCCAGGGTATTTGCTGGATCAAGGCATGCTGATGTATGCCTTGAAACAGTGACCATCACCCCGTCCGCAGGGTCGTTTGCGGTAACAGCCGATACGGCTAAATTTAAAAAGTGAGGATAATTCAATGGCTGACCAGAAAAGCATGACCGGGTTGACCGACGCAGAAGCAAAAGAATTCCATGAGATTTTCATGCAGAGCATGACCATGTTTTTTGGTGTCGTGATCATCGCTCATATCCTGGCTTGGCTCTGGCGCCCCTGGCTGTAGAAGTCTGGAATCCGCCACGCAACAACGGATATCGACAGAATGCGGTAGCTCGTCTGCCGCATTCTGCGTGATGATTCAGGAGTTAACTTAATGAATGCAATGTATAAACTCTGGCAGATCTTTGATCCGCGCAGAACTTTGGTTGCCTTGTTTGGTTTTTTGTTCGTGCTTGCCCTGTTGATCCATTTTATTCTGCTCAGTTCAGCAGGATTTAATTGGCTAAACGATTCATCTGCTGCTTCTGCCGCAGTTGGAACGATGGTTCCTCTGCCACCCGGCAAATAAGACAAGCCGTTCCTCGTGTTCTCACGGGCGGGGGGTCTGACTTCACCCCGCCCGATGTTGTGTCAGTCTTCTCTATGTTTTTTCATCACCAAAGTCTCTTTTTACAGACCTCTTCCCGGATCGAGATCATCGATATCACTGATCAGATCAAGCGGCTTTTTTCTGAAAGCCGGATACAGACTGGTCATCTGACTGTCTGCTCAACACATACCACGGCATTTGTTGCATTAAATGAACGTGAGCCAATGTTGCAGGAGGATATGGTTGAATTTTTAACCCAGCTTGTTCCGTGCAATGCAGAGTACAGACACAATCATAACCCTGTTGATGGGCGGTTCAACGCACACTCCCATCTGATCGGGCTTTTCATGAATTCTTCTGAGACGGTTCTCGTCGCAAATGGTGAGCTCCTCCTCGGTGGTTGGCAGTCAATTTTTTTCATTGAATTAGATGGGCCTCGCAAACAACGAATGCTGCGGGTGCAACTTGCAGGAGAACATTAGCGCGTCAACTCCCCCCGCCTGAAGGTGGGAGCGTGTGAAAGCACGTTTTGACGTTGACCAGACCACGTCCCGCAAGGGGCAGCGTGACTGTGGAATCCGGCGCAAGCCGGTGTGATCGGCACGTCGGAATGCGTCCTCAGTTCCGAACTCTGCGGCAGGTGGTTAAACAGGCAGACGGGGTACGAAGCCAGTGCCACGTCCAGGGATGGACTCGAAAGGGTGCGAAAACCCACGGATAACACGGTCGAGGGGAGCGTCTCACGACCCGGCAGGTGGAAGCCTGCACCCATTCACAGTGGCTGCATGGTAGCGGTCACACGTCATCAACCAAACTGAGACGGAGGATGCGAGATCGGCGGCCTGACCGTGCTGCGCACCGTTAGCTCTGCCTCCCCGCCCTAAACGGCGGGGTTTCTCGCGCAAGACTGATGAAGAATGCCGACTGGTCGGGGTTCTTCGCTGATGCCAAGGCGTTGAATCAGGATGACTATATCATCCTCGATTACTATATTGAGTGTACGGGTGATCCACAGATTGCGGCGGCTCATTTCTGTGCTGAACAGTCGACTGCGCAATGGCATCGCATGGGTTCATCCGAAGACCTCCGGCCAACATTCGCCGCAAAGGTCATTGCGTTGGATGTGCTCACAGCGAAAAAATCCTGCTTTAGCTATGATCTTGGCATCCATCTGGATGGCGATGTGCATGCCTGTCGGGTCAGGATCGCACATCCACATGGAAATTTTGGCGCCCGCCTACCAAATCTTCTGAGCGCAGTTTGCGGAGAAGGCACGTTTTTTTCTCCCGCCATACCAGTGGTTAAACTCCTGGATATTTTCTTTCCAGCTTCCTATCTCGCTGAATTTGAAGGGCCACAATTTGGCATTGAAGGAATTCGGGATCTGCTTCAGATTTATGACCGTCCGATTTTTTTCGGTGTCATCAAACCAAATATCGGATTGCCTCCCGAAGCATTCAGCACGTTGGGTTATCAGAGCTGGCTCGGCGGGCTTGATGTAGCCAAAGACGATGAGATGCTCGCCGATACTGACTGGTGTCCGTTGGAAAAACGTGCGGCGCTGTTGGGGATAGCAAGGCGAAAAGCAGAGCTAGAGACAGGCTGCCCTAAATTTTATCTTGCAAACATTACAGATGAAGTGGATCGCCTGGTCGATCTCCATGACATCGCGGTTGCAAAGGGTGCGAACGCTTTGTTGATTAATGCGATGCCGGTTGGCCTTAGCGCGATAAGAATGCTGCGTCGACATGCCCGTGTGCCGCTGATTGCGCATTTCCCATTCATCGCGCCGTTCAGTCGGTTACCCAACTTCGGCATTCATTCCAGAGTGTTTACCAAACTCCAGCGGCTTGCAGGATGCGACGCGATTATCATGCCTGGTTTTGGCGAACGGATGCAGATGTCTGATGATGAGGTGTGTGCAAATGTCTCGGCCTGCCTTGCGCCAATGGGTGAGATAAAACGCAGTTTACCTGTGCCAGGCGGCAGTGACTGGGCGGGCACATTGCAGAATGTTTATGACAAAGTTGGCACAGTTGATTTTGGATTCGTCCCTGGTCGGGGTGTTTTTGGCCACCCGCTGGGACCTAAAGGTGGTGCGGCGAGCATCCGTCAGGCATGGGATGCGATTGTGGCAGGTGTTTCACTTGCTGATTATGCGGTAGACCATGTTGAATTGAGCGCCGCGATGGATGCGTTTGGCCGCAAGACAGCCGTCAATGCAACGCCTACGGATGATGAATCGTGACTGCTCAAATTGTTCCGCCGCTAACGAATGAAGCCCGTGAGCAAACCTTGCTCCGTGATGCGATTGAAACCGTAATCGTTGTCGATCAGGATGATCGTCCGCTTGAGGTAGCTGGCAAGCTGGATGTCCACGAGACCGGGCAGCTTCATCGTGCCTTTTCGATTCTTGTGCTGAATCATCAGGGAGAGTTACTGCTACAACGTCGCGCAGACGGCAAATATCATTTTGCGCGTCGCTGGTCTAATACCTGTTGCGGTCATCCCCGGCCAGGTGAATCAACCGCGACGGCTGCAGGGCGACGACTAAAGGAAGAATTTGGAATTCGCGTACCGCTGACTGAATGCGGACAGTTGGTCTATCGCGCCGAGGATCAGGACTCCGGTTTGATTGAGCATGAATATTTACATATTTTTCATGGTGTCTATGCCGAGGTTCCAGATCCTGACCCATCCGAAATCGGCGCCTGGAGATGGATTGGCCTGCCCGTGATTTTGCGAGCCTTGCGATCTCGTCCACACTGGTTTACGCCATGGTTTCATTTATTGATCAAGCGTCTTCTGACTGAACCGCTTGTCGGCGCAATCCCCCGGCTTTAGCCGTGGGTTCAACTGATCCTGGCATCCCGTTCTGCTGCGCGAGTGTTTCTCTATGTCTGATCCCGGCTTGCTCGTTACGCCTTCGCGTACCACGCCAGACACGCATCAGCGTGGTCAAGACAAGCTCGTCGGAATTGCGGTCAAGGCACCATCCACGGAAGTTTTGCGCAAGCCGGACTGGATCCGTGCGAAAGCGCCGATTGGTTCCAGCGTGGCACGTATCAAGCGTCTTCTGCGAGACAGTCAGCTCACGACGGTCTGCGAAGAAGCGATGTGTCCAAATTTGGGCGAATGCTTCAATCGTGGCACGGCCACGTTCATGATCCTCGGCGATGTCTGTACGCGACGCTGTCCTTTTTGTGATGTCGCGCATGGTCGGCCAAAACCTGCCGATCCCGATGAGCCACGGCATCTGGCTGATGCCGTGATGTCACTCGGTTTACGCTATGTAGTCATCACTTCCGTTGATCGGGATGATCTGCGTGATGGCGGCGCAGGTCATTTTGCCGCCTGTTTACGTGCCATCCGAACCGCGAATCCATCAGTCAGCCTGGAAATATTAGTGCCAGATTTCCGAGGCAGGGAATCTGTTGCGCTTGATCAGTTTGCGGATGGTCTGCCGGATGTCTTCAATCATAATCTGGAAACGGTGCCGCGACTCTATCGTCACGTCAGACCGGGGGCAGACTATGCGGGATCACTGCGGCTTCTCCAGATATTCAAAGCACGTTACCCTGGAATCCCGACAAAATCCGGCATCATGCTTGGTTTGGGCGAGACACGCGAAGAGGTGCTGGACGTGATGCGTGATCTGCGCAAACAGGGCTGCGACATGCTGACGATTGGCCAGTATCTTCAGCCAACCCGCGATCATCTTCCACTAGTGCGCTACTGGACGCCGACTGAATTCGATGAGCTGCGCGTGATGGGTGAGGCGTTAGGGTTTTTGAATGTTGCCAGCGGTGCCATGGTGCGCTCGTCTTACCATGCTGATGGTCAAGCGAGCGATGTGATCGCACAACTGGTCTGACACGATCATGGTTTACGCCATCCTCAAAAGTTTCCTGATGCCACCGGGGATCTTCATCCTGATGCTCCTTGGCGCATTCTTTCTGGTGCGCGGCGTATTGGGTCGCTTGCTGATTTTTATGGTTCTGACCAGCATGACCCTGATGACTCTGGCGCCGGTTGCCGCAGTGCTCATGCAGCCTCTTGAAATATATCCCGCTTTAGGCACGGATGCGGCATCCATCCCGGCGCTGGCACAAGCTATCGTCATCTTGAGTGCAGGTCGCGTGACGGATGCGCCAGAGTACGGTGGAGATACGCTAGACGATGCCAGCTTAAGGCGGGTGCGTTATGGCGCAACGCTCTTTCGTCGTACCGGACTTCCGCTCTATGTGACCGGTGGCGCTCAACCTACTGAAAAACAGCCTATGGCTGTGCTGATGGCCAACCTGCTGCGTGAAGATTATGGGATAGAGGTGGCAGGGATTGAGTCTAAAAGCCAGACGAGCTGGGAGAATGCGGCCTATACCGCCCCTTTGCTGACTCAGAACGGTATTCAGCATATCCTGCTCGTGAGTGATGCTTGGCATCTTCCGCGAGCTGTCGAGGTGTTTGAACAGGCTGGTCTATCCGTCACGCCAGCGCCGACTGCTTTCACGCATTCACCAGGCTGGGAGTCCAGGCTAACCTACCGAGACTGGCTTCCATCTGCTCGCGCCTTTATGCTGAGTTACTATGCGCTGCATGAGCATCTGGGGCGTGTCTGGTACCAAATTCGTTCCTGGGAATAGCAGTAGCATACACGCCATGACGGTTGCGGCAGGCAGACAATCGTCAACACCAGGTTAATATTGCTGGTCTATTGAGAGGCATTGCGAGTTGTCAACTACCCCGCCCTAAAGGGCAGAGCGTGTTGAAAAGCACGTTCCGAAGTTGACCAGACCACGCCCTGAAAAAAGGGTAGCGTTACCATGGAATCCGGCGTCAGCCGGTGTGATAGGCACTCTGGGATGCGTCCTCAGTTCCAGACCCTGCGGCAAGTGGTTAAATTAGGCGTACAGGGTACGAAGCCAGTACCACTGCCAGGGATGGACGCGCAAGCGTGCGAAAACCCACGGATAACCTGGTCGAGGGGAGCGTGTCACGTCGAGAGACGTGACACCGTCACCAGGCTCTTACGGGCAGAGTCTCACGACCCGGCAGGTGGAAAGCCTGCGCTGATTCCGGTGGCGGCATGGTTGCGGTCACTCTTCATCAACCAAACTGAAACGGAGGATGCGAGATCGGCGGCCTCACGACGCTTCGCGCCGTGCGCTCTGCCTCCCCGCGCCTTTCGGACGGGGTTTCTCGCGCAACACTGATGAAATACGCGGCAAAACGAACCTGGCCCGAAAAACAGAAAGCCTGGGATTATCTGGACGATGCCGAGACAGCCGAGGCATTTGCTCTGGAGTTTGCATCCAAGCGCAAGTTTGGTCTGGATACCGAGTTTGTTGTCATCGAAAAAGAAGGTGACGAAGACATCCGGCTGTTTCGGGTGACCGGTACCTCGCCTTACCAGATCACGTCTGCGGAGCCAGGCGCGGCTGGCAACGACACCACGCACGTTTCTGTTCAGGAAACCGCTGAGAGCACGTCTGAGTCCTTACAAGCGCCAAGTTTGAGCCCGGTTATCTCAATGCTTTTTTACATGGGGAAAGTTGGACTCATTGCGACCCTTGCAATCGCGCTCATGATACCGGTCATCGCCGCCATCAAGCGGACGTTTCACTGATGTAAAATTTACTTGACATCTTGTGGTGTCAAGCTAATATGACACTCAGGGTCGCAGATGGATCCTAGCTTTTAAACCCTCCATGAAGGGTCGGTGTGCAACTGAAGGCCTGCTGGCGATCGGAAGGCCGTCTAGCGTACAAACAATAAGCTCATTATCCTGATTAAGGAGGCCAATATGGCTGAAGCAGCAAAAAGTCTGTCGGGTTTGACCGAACAGCAGGCAAAAGAATTCCACGAGCAGTTCAAAGTCACCTACACCGCATTTGTTGGACTGGCTGCGCTTGCGCACCTGTTCGTCATCGCGGCAAAACCTTGGTGGCATTGAGGGTCGGGGTATTACAATGAATATTGAATTCATGGGTTACAAGCCGCTCGAACAAGATTATAAATTCTGGCTGGTCGTCAATCCGGCTACATGGATGATTCCGACGCTGCTGGCTGTTTTGCTTGTTGCGATCTTGGTGCATGTCGTTGCGTTTTCGCTTCCGGGTCAAGGCTGGCACGCTCCAGCTCCTGTCGTGGTTGAGGCAGCACCTGCTGTTCAGGCTGCGCCCGCTCAGTAAGATTTTTAAATGTCGTAGCATTGACTGTTGCGACATAAAACCAGCCAACTGTTTATACAGTGGCAATATCATTCATCCCTTTGGGAGGTAAAACGATGGCCGAGCAATCATTGTCGGGTCTGACCGAGCAGCAAGCAAAAGAATTCCATGAGCAGTTCAAAGTGACCTTTACCGCGTTTGTTGGTCTTGCGGCGCTGGCACATCTGTTCGTTATTGCGGCAAAGCCCTGGTTCTAATTTAGAATCGACGCTTGACCGATCTTAATCCATTAAGCTAACGAGGATAATACAATGAGCGATGTCGCAAAACCACAAAACCCAGCAGACGATTGGAAAATCTGGATGGTTGTCAATCCGGCTACTTGGATGATGCCTATCCTGTTCGCAGTTCTGGTTATTGCCATTGCGGTTCATTGGGTTGTGTTTGCGGTCGGTCTCGGCTGGCACGCTTGATCCATTCGAGATTCATGCTGGCTTGTTTCTAGCGTGAATCTAAGGGCGCACAGTTTGTGCGCCCTTAGTTTGTTTTGATGTGCTTTACATCTTCTGCAGTGCGTTTTCCCAGACTGACACCATTTCCCAATCCGTCTCTCGATAATCGCTATTCCATCACAGATAGCTGGTTGCTGCTGCGCCTGACGCCAGTCAATGCGATGGCTATAGACATTGAGCCTGATCCCAAAATACTTGAAGCAGGCAGCATCCATGTTCTATGGGAACATGGTGATCGCGGATTGTAGCCGCTCCGAGGACGCATTCCCGTTCTGGCATCCGCCTTGAGATCCGTCAACTACCCTGCCCTAAAGGGCTGAGCGTGTTGAAAAGTAAGCTCCGAAGTTGACCAAACCACGCCCCGCAAGGGGCAGCGTGACTGTGGAATCCGGCGCAAGCCGGTGTGATCGGCACGTCGGGATGCTTGCTCAGTTCCGAACACTGCGGCAGGTGGTTAAACAGGCAGAAGACGGGGTACGAAGCCAGTGCCACGTCCAAGGATGGCTTGAAGGGCTGCAAAAACCCACGGATAACACGGTCGAGGGGGAGCGTGTCACATCGTGAGACGTGACACCGTCACCAGGCGCTTACGGGCAACGTCTCACGACCCGGCAGCACAACAATTCCCATTGGCGGCATGGTAGCGGGCACTCTTCACCAACCAAACTGAAACGGAGGATGCGAGATCGGCGGCTTCACGCCGTGCGTTTCTGCCTCCCCGCGCCTTTTTGACGGGGTTTCTCGCGCAAGACTGATGATTATCGCGACATAGTCTTTCAGCGGGCTTTTTAAGATAAGTCTTTAAAAGAAAGAAAATTATTTTTCACGCTTTGCCGCTTGACCGAGATATCCAAAGCGTTGCCAGCAGACATTTCGTTTCTTTATCAGGTTTTTTGTCTTGAAAGGTTGACATTCTATGATGTCAAGCTAAGATGACACACAGGATCTCCAAGGGTTCCGAGGAAATCCAAGAAAAACGGTCGTAAACGTCAGGTTTGTCTACTTATAACCAGGCGATGAGTCGGCCAAATCGGCGAAACACATTCAAACGGAGGCCAGCATGGCTGAAGCAGCAAAAAGTCTGTCGGGTTTGACCGAACAGCAGGCAAAAGAATTCCACGAGCAGTTCAAAGTGACCTACACCGCATTTGTTGGACTGGCTGCGCTTGCGCACCTGTTCGTCATCGCGGCAAAACCTTGGTGGCATTGAGAGTTGAGGTATTGCAATGAATATTGAATTCATGGGTTACAAGCCGCTCGAACAAGATTATAAATTCTGGCTGGTCGTCAATCCGGCTACATGGATGATTCCGACGCTGCTGGCTGTTTTGCTTGTTGCGATCTTGGTGCATGTCGTTGCGTTCTCGCTTCCGGGTCAAGGCTGGCACGCTCATGCTCCAGCTCCAGCTCCTGTCGCTGTTGAAGCTGCACCAGCAAAGTAAGATTTTCATTTGTCGTGGCTAACTTAGCCGCGACAGAAAAAAGCCAACTGAGTCGTTACAGTGGCATTTTTAGTCACCCTTGGGAGATAAATCGATGGCCGAACAATCTTTGTCGGGTTTGACCGAACAGCAAGCAAAAGAATTTCATGAGCAGTTCAAGACGACCTATACCGCATTCGTCGGTCTTGCAGCCCTTGCACATCTGTTTGTGATTGCTGCCAAGCCTTGGTTCTAAAACCTGGTTTTTAACAACCGGTTTTTTATTCTAACATTTAGAGGTCAATACAATGAGCGACGTCAAAAAGCCAAGCAATCCTGAAGACGATTGGAAAATCTGGTTGGTTGTCAATCCTGCAACTTGGCTGATGCCGATTTTTTATGCGCTCCTGGTTCTTGCAATTGCTGTCCATTGGGTCGTGTTTTCGGTCGGTCTGGGCTGGCATTGATCTGAAGCTTAAGGATGGGATGTCTTCTATTTGAAGGCGATGACATCCTAGAACATGCTGTGATCTGGCATGTTTGATCTGGCGGTAGATGGGGTTGATTTAATTTGTTTCTCTCATCTGCCGTCTATGTTTGAGTCGCTACTCAAATTTTCCTGTAGAGCAATACAAAAACTGGCTAATCCGCCATAAGCAGTGGGTTGGCTTTTGTTTTTTTGGTGAATCACTTAAAACAGTGTCGTTTTCCCACGTTCCTAAAAACGATTAGCTGAACCTGAATCTTACGGAGAAGTGACTGGCATGAGCCGCCAAGAGGATCAACAATTACTCGTCTGGCGCCAGTTTGTGCGCAAGATCTTGCCTTTTGCCGATGTCGCATCGGTCGATTTTCCTTTAGATCGTTTATTGCGGCTGTCACTTTTCCAGGTTTCAGTTGGCATGGCCATGGTCTTGCTCACTGGGACACTCAACCGCGTCATGGTTGTCGAGCTGGGTGTTCCGACCTGGCTGGTGGCGACCATGGTCGCGCTGCCTTTAGTCTTTGCGCCGTTTCGGGTCTTGATTGGTCATCGTTCTGACTATCATCACTCCGCATTTGGGCTACGTCGCGTCCCGTATATCTGGATGGGAAGCATGTTGCAGTTTGGTGGTTTTGCCATCATGCCGTTTGCCTTGTTGCTCTTATCAGATACCGCCAATGCGCTCAATGGTCTGGGTCATGTTGGCGCGGCGCTGGCATTTCTGCTCGTTGGTGCAGGCTTGCATATCACCCAAACCGCCGGGCTGGCGCTGGCAACAGATTTGGCTCCAGCCGACAAGCGTCCGCGTGTCGTCGCGCTGCTTTATGTGACACTGTTGCTGGGTATGCTGTTCAGTGCGCTTCTGTTTGGACAGTTACTGAAAAATTTTTCGCAGCAGCTACTCATTCAGGTAATCCAGGGTGCTGCGGTCGCAACCCTCGTATTAAATGTGGTTGCACTGTGGAAGCAGGAGGCAATCAATCCCAAGCGCGCTGCCGCACCTGAGGTGCGTCCGCCGTTTATGCAGACTTGGCGCACCTTTATTCAGGGTGGAAATGCAAGTCGGCTGCTGATTGTCGTCGGATTAGGTACCGCTGGTTTTACGATGCAGGACATTTTGCTGGAACCTTACGGTGGACAGATTCTGCATCTGACCGTCTCGCAAACAACCGCGCTGACAGCGCTCTGGGCAGTCGGCACACTCGTTGCGTTTGCCCTCGCAGCGCACTTTCTGGCACGGGGCGGTAATCCGTATCGCTTGTCGGCACTGGGGATGTTCATTGGTTTTGCTGCGTTTTCTGCCGTCATTTACGCCGCATCCCTCGAGTCGATCTGGTTGTTCCGCACTGGCGCGGGGTTGATTGGATTTGGCGCGGGCATGTTGTCCGTTGGGACGCTCACGGCAGCCATGGATTTAGCTGAAGAGGGTCACAGTGGTTTTGCGCTGGGTGCCTGGGGCGCTGTCTCAGCCACATCAAGCGGCATCGCCGTTGCTTTAGGTGGTGATTTACGTGATGTGTTTTCTAGCTTGGCGGGATCAGGCATCTTTGGTTCTGCATTGATCGATCCGGCGACTGGTTATATTTTTGTCTACAGTCTCGAGATTTTGCTGTTACTTGGTGCGCTAGTGATCAGCATTCCGCTTGTTCTGCATCGTGAATCCCGCAAATTCCGTTCATCTGAAGAAATTGGTCTGGATCAACTTCAGTAAACAGTCAGAGTCTCTCTTCAATGCTTGGGAGGAGGGGATGAGTTATTTAGAACAGTTTCGACCCGTCTAAGTCGCCGGTTTAAGTCATCAAGCCGTTCTGGCGTGCCAATGTCAAACCACTGGCCTTGATGGCGCTGGCCACTCACCTGACCGGCAAGCATGGCTTGGCGCAGGATCGGGGCGAGTGGAAACGTGCCGGCCGTGCAGCCTTTAAATAAATCTGGGTGATATAGCCCGATTCCACTAAAGGTATAGCGCGGCGCACCTTCGGGATAAACGCGCCTGCTGCTGTCCAGCGCGAAATCGCCTGCCGGATGCTGTGGTGGATTATCGACGAGTACCAGATGCGCAAGGTCGCCGTCGGCCAGCGTCAGGCGGCTCAGGTCGCAATCACTCCAGATATCCCCATTGATAACCAGAAAGGGCATGGAGCCAAGTAGCGGGAGCGCCTTAAAGATGCCCCCGCCGGTTTCAAGTGCCTGGCTTTCGGCTGAATAGCAGATACTCACCCCAAAGCGGTTGCCATCGCCCAGAGCGGCCTCGATCTGGTTCCCGAGATGGGCGTGATTGATCACCAGGTCACGAATGCCCACTGCCTCCAAGCGCTCGATGTGATAGACGATGAGCGGCTTGCCAGCGACCTTAAGCAATGGCTTAGGGGTGTGATCGGTCAGCGGGCGCATACGGTTGCCGCGTCCCGCCGCAAGGATCATCGCTTGCATCGGTTTAACCCTTGCACTCCTTGAAAATATGTCTATCGCAGTGAGCGCACATGCGCTTATCCAGCTTCTGATAGATCCCGCGAATGGCCGCGGTTTTCGCCTGGAAAACATTGCGGGCGTCTGTCTCGTCCAGACAGCCGCATTGCTCCATTTGCTCCCAAAGTCCCTGTTTAACGTTGATTAGATACATTCCGCCACCATTGGCAAAGCGTCTGGCGATCTCCCGTGCGAGCACTTGTCCACCCTGGAGATCCACAAAATTGATGCCATTAGCGATCAGAGCGAGATGTTTTTGTTCTGGATATTCAGTGCGCAGCCGGTCAAAGAATTGCTCAACATGGGCGACCGATCCAAAAAACAACGAGCCGTCGATGCGCAGGAAGCGTAACTGCGGACATTGGGGGACATCTGGATCACTGGAAAAAGCGTGATTGGGCAAGAGCGGATTGGGCGCAAGGGTGACGATGCGCGGCTTGGATGTGCGATCAAGATAGAGTACCAGCGACAGCAGCACGCCGGCAAAGATGGCGAATTCGAGTTCCAGGAAGATCGCGGAGAAAAAGGTCACGGCCAGAACAGATGTTTCGCGTCTGGATGAGTGCAGGATATGGCGAATTTCCACAAAATCAATGAGATTCCAGGCAACTAGAAAAAGCACGCCGGCCATCGCCGCCTTGGGTAGGTAACTGGCGTAGGGCGCAACCAGCAGCACGATGGCCATCAGCATGAACGCAGCGAAGATGGATGCCAGCGGAGTCCTGGCGCCGGCTTCATAATTAATCCCGCTGCGGTTGAAGGAGCCGGTGGCCACATAGCCTGAGAAAAAAGAACCGGCGATGTTGGAGAGACCCTGACCGATAAACTCTTGGTTACCGTCGATGCGATAGCCGCCCTTTGCCGCCAGTGCACGGCCGATCGACACGGCTTCGGTCAGTGCAAACAGCGTCACGGCCAGAGCCGAAGGCGCGAGCTGACGGATATGTTCCAGCGTCAGCGAAGGTGACGACAGCGGTGGCAAGGTGGAGGGCAGGGCGCCTACGGTTGCAATGCCGGTTCGCGCCGCTCCCAACCAGTCGGTTAGACCCAGCGCCAGCAGACTACCGCTGATCATGGCGACGATCATGTATGGAATCTTTGGCAGCCAGCGTTTGCATGCAATGCCAATTGCCAAGGTCACGGCAGCAACCAGAGTGGCGCTGGGGTTGATTTCTAACAGATGCTGGCCGAAATGGAAGATGATTTCATGCAGATTGCCGCCGCTGTCCATCTGGACGCCGAAAAAATGTTTAAGCTGCTTGGCTGCGATCAATACTGCTGCACCGGCGGTAAAGCCCACGACGACTGAGTGTGAGATAAAATTGACTAGTGCGCCCAAACGGGCAAAGCCCAGAGCCAGCTCCATCACGCCGACCATGAAGGTTAGCGTCAGTGCCAGAAGCACGTAGTCGGGCGAGCCGGGCAGCGCCATCATCGAGAGCGCCGAGAACAGCACCACCGAGGCTGCCGTTGTCGGACCTGAAACCAGATGACGCGACGAGCCAAACCAGGCGGCAATGATGGCTGGCACCATGCCTGCGTAGAGACCATACTCAGGCGGCATCCCGGCAATGGTCGCGAAGGCAACGCCCTGTGGCAGCACGACAATCGCCCCGGTCAATGCGGCAATCAGGTCGGCTTTGATGTCATCAGGTCTGACACTTGGTAGCCAGCTTTTGTAGGGGGTTGACCAAGACCAGTCGAGCGAACGCAGCATCTTCACGGTGGCCGCGAGTGATCGTTGAGCGTGATCAGCAAGATTGAACGAGCGAAGCATCTTCATGGAGAGACGATGTCCTGGGCGATAAAAAAATCAGAAACTGGCGGTCAAGAGCATTGGTGCTTGATTTCAGTATGGGGATAGCGGTCGAGTCATCCTGTCAGAGGTTCGCTAACAATGCTGAAGATCGTAACCTTCAATATTAACGGGATTCGTGCCCGACCGCATCAAATCGAGGCAATCAAGGCTGCGTATGATCCAGACATCATCGGACTCCAGGAATGCAAGGTCGCGGATGAACAGTTTCCGCTCGACTGGGCGCAGGATCTTGGCTATGCGACACACTATCACGGTCAGAAAGGACACTACGGCGTGGCGCTTCTCAGCAAGCGTGAACCACTCGCCGTGACCAGGGGATTCCCGGGTGATACCGAAGACGCCCAGCGGCGCATGATCACCGGGCGTTATCCATTGACGGATGGTCACGAACTCATCGTCATCAACGGTTATTTTCCACAAGGCGAAAGCCGCGATCATCCAGTGAAATTTCCCGCCAAACAAAAATTCTATGCTGATCTGCTGACCTATCTGCGCAACACATTCTCCCCGGATCAGCATCTGATTGTGCTTGGAGACATGAACGTGGCACCGCTGGATCTGGATATCGGAATTGGCGCGGATAACGCCAAACGCTGGCTGCGCACCGGCAAGTGCTGCTTTCTGCCTGAAGAGCGGGAATGGCTTCAGTCCATCACGGACTGGGGGCTGACAGATGCCTACCGTGCGCTTTACCCGGAATCCGCAGACCGGTTTAGTTGGTACGATTATCGCTCGCGTGGTTTTGAAGCGATGCCAAAACGTGGCCTACGAATCGATCATCTGCTGGTGACTGCACCACTGCGAGAACATTTGCTGGAGGCGGGCATCGATGATGCGATTCGCGGGATGGATAAGCCATCCGATCACTGTCCGGCCTGGGTTTGCTTCGATCTGCCATGGGCGTTGGTGCATAAACCTTCAGACAACGGCTAAGCTGGCGGTCGTTTCAGCGGAGACAGTCCCCAGACATGTCATCGACAGTTTCTGAAAGTGGCGAAGACGCTTCCCCCAAGAAGGCGAGATACCGGGTCACCAAC
>CAIUAY010000061.1 GCA_903897335.1 uncultured Chromatium sp.
ATACGCGCGCTTGCCGGTGTACTCCTGATCGTCGGTGTCCTTGGCGGCGGTTGGTGGGGGGCTGGGCTGATTGGCGCCTATCTGCTCCTCACGGCCTTGCTGCGTTTCTGCCCGTTCTATCTGGTATTGAATTACAGTACCACTGACGACCTGCCCCATCTTCTCAAGTGATCTTGAAAGAGGCGGATGCCCACCTCACAGGCCCCGCGCTGCCAGCCGCAGCGCCCGGGGCGCCAGTCGGCACCCTCGTCGGCAAGTACGGCCAAGTTGACCACCGGCTGCGGTGGCAGTCCTAGCGTCGGTCATTGTAAACAAACGCGCTGGGCCATATCGGGTTCGGCGTCGCCTTGGACCTTGCCGTAGATGAGGAGTCCGCCCTTCCGCCCGGTGCTGTGGTTCACCATGCTTCCGCGACCATGATTAAGGTCCGTAGATGCCTTGGTCATCGCCCCGGCCCGCGGCGCTATTCTCATCTTCCTCTGCGACTCCGCGTCTCTGCGTGAGACTCTTCTCATTTGTTCTTGCAGCCAAGTGCAGTTGTGCAGCGCCGGGTCGATGAACTCGGTGCGGGTGTCGGCCTCGTTGCGGTGCTTAACGGTCAGCCTAAATCCGGGAATTGCTCACGCCAAGGCGCCAAGCTAGCCAAGAAATACAATCGGGTAGAGCCAAGATCCAGATCACCCTCCAGGCGAGCCCCGGTTCGCGATTCCCGAACTCGCCGCGCCGCGCGGCGCCCTGGTAGCCGCGATGGACGAGCGCCGCGCGCAGTTGGGCCAAACCCTGCGCAGCGCATTGCAAGCGCGGGACCTTTTGGCGTTATGGCGGGACGAGATCACGGCCCGTGTCGGCGAAACGGGGACGGCCGCTGAGGCCCGCGGGTGGACGGATGTCCTGGCTGAAGACCTGCAACGGTTGTGGTCGTTTGAGCTGCTCTCCATCGACGATACGCTCGTGGTGGACGGCCAGCGTATCAGTGAGAAACGACCGGTGACCATTGGTAAGGTCATTGAGGCGCTCCTGATCCTGACGATCGGTTTGCTGCTCGCCTCCGGATTGGCCCGGGCCATCAGTCGGATTCTGCTGCCCTTCGGGGCGGAAAAATGGCGGCGTCGCCTGCTGATTCAGAAGTTGCTGCGGGTGGGTATGACGTTGGCGGTCGTCGTCCTGGCCTTGCTCATGGTCAAGATCCCGCTGGCGGTATTCGCCTTTCTCGGTGGTGCCATTGCGCTGGGGATCAGTTTTGGCGCGAAGAATCTCATCAATTTGAGGATTTCGGGGATAGCGCGCTCATCTTTCGTGTCTACGTCTGGATCGACTTCGGCGCCCGGGACGATTACCGGGCGGTGGTGAGCGAGCTGCGGCATACCATCAGCGAACGCTTCGCGCAGGAGGGCTACGAAATCGCCTTCCCGCAGCGTGATGTGCATCTGGATGCCAAGAGCGCCATCCGGGTACAGGTGCTTGCTCCGCCCGACGCGATCCTCGAGAGTCGGTAGCCTATCTTGCTTGGCGAGCTCGGCGTCTTGGCGTGAGACTCTTGAGAAAACCGGGCTATGGCTGATAGGTCGATTCGCGCAGGTAGCGCCCTGCGA
>CAIUAY010000062.1 GCA_903897335.1 uncultured Chromatium sp.
CAATATCGGCGGTTCCAGTTGTATCTTCGAGGTTAGGGTGATGTGGCACGAAAAGGGGATGAATGATCCGGGTTCCGTCTCGTCTGACCCAAACTGTCCTACCGGCACCGCGCCGAACACGAGATGCTTTGTTACCCGCTTTACACCATGAACACCCGCAGTTCACCCCCGATCGGCCACGGCCAGTATACCCGGTCTGCGATGTATCGGCAGCGCGGTCTGACCCTGGTCGAACTCATGGTCTCTCTCGGTCTCAGCCTCGTGCTGATTGCCGCGGTCGGTGCCGTCTTCTTGGCTAGCAATCAGGCGTCCCGCACGGCGCAAGATGGCGCGCGCATTCAGGAAACCGGGCGCTATGCCCTGGACCTGATCGGCCGCAACCTGCGTCAGGCCGGCTATACCAATATCAGCGCTGCGGTCGCGAATACCGCATTCCCCGGGACGCCGATCAAGAATGTCACGACCGCGTGCCCCTCCGCTTTTACCATTCAATATCAGGGGATTGTCGGTGAGTTGGATTGTCAGGCGCAATCGATTGCGACTGGTGAAATTGTTCAGCATACCTTCTTTATCGGCGTGGATGCGACGACATCGATCCCATCCCTGCGCTGCAATGCGGTCAAAAACACCACACCCTGGACTCCTCCCACGACCTGCCCAACCGCTGCCGCAGGGGCACTGGATAACATATTGCTGGATAACATTGAGGATTTACGGATACTCTACGGTAGCGATACGGATGGAGACCAAGCCGCCGACAGCTATGCGGCAACGCCTGCCGACTGGACCAAGGTCGTCACTGCGCGGGTCTGCGTACTGGTCCGTTCGGAATCTCCAGGCAGTGTGTCGTCGCCCCAGACCTACTTAAATTGTGACGGGGTCTTGGGTATTGCCGCCAGCGATGTGGCACGCTTCACGACAGCCACCGACACGCGCCAGCGCCGCGCCTTTGCAGCGACCTTCGCCCTGCGTAACCGCCTCTTCGGCACTCCCAACTGATCTCGACCGCCATGCGTAGCTCCTCGCCAATTCATCAGCGCGGCATCGCCCTGATCACTACCCTGATCTTATTGGTTATGATGAGCGTCATGGCGGTGTCCGCCGCGCGCATGGGATCGCTGGAAGAGCGCATGGCTGGGAGCATGCGAGACCGTGATATCGCCTTGCGGGCCGCCGAAATGGGGCTGCGCGATGCGGAGCGTGACCTGATGAATTTGCCTGGAATACGTGCGCTGCCCATTTCCGGTTGTAGCGGATTTACGCCGGATTGTGGTGGGAGTACGAGCACCACCGACGATGATGGCCAATGCAGCGTAGCAGCGCCCTATAGTTACCTCACTTCGCAGACAGTGCCGCCCAGCGTTCCTTACGGTTTATTTACGAATGCGACAGCTATTCCGGGGGTCGTGGCCCAGCCGCGCTACCTGATCGAATGCTTTACAAAGCATTCCGACACCTATTATCGCATCACCGTGTTCGCCCTCGGCGCCAATCCCGGCACGCAAGTGATGATGGAAGAAGTGTTCAAACCAACTGGTTAACGTGATGGCGCGCTCCCGCCTCCAAGTGCGCCTGGCTGCAATGATGATAAGGCCCTGTGTAGATACCTGTACTGTCGATTACTGAAGGCGAAACCATGAGCGTCAAGCGCATCCTGCTGGTCTTCTTGTTGGGGGCGTGGTCGCTTCCGATTCTCGCGGTTCTGAACCTTTCGCAAGTCCCGCTGATCAACGCATCGGTGGACCCGCGCATCATGCTTTTGATCTCGCGCGATCACCAATTGTCGATGAAGGCCTTTACGGACTACACCAACCTGACGGGAAATGTGGTCGCTGACAGCGCCTACAACGATACTATTGACTACAATGGCTATTTTGATTTCGGCAGGTGCTACAGTTATAGCGCCACAAACAATCGATTCGAACCCGCTGGCGCAGTCACCACCGGGACTCACACCTGCGGTAGTAATAACACTACGACATGGAGCGGCAATTTTCTCAATTGGGCCAGCATGACGCGCATGGACCTGCTACGGAAGACGCTTTATGGTGGTTATCGCTCAACCGATACGGTGGGTAGCGCTTACGAGACGGTGCTGGAGCGCCAGTTTCTGCCCGTGGATGTCCATGCATTCGTCAAAGTCTA
>CAIUAY010000063.1 GCA_903897335.1 uncultured Chromatium sp.
TGTGGAACGCCTCATGATCGGGACATCAATGCCGCGATCAACACGCTCATGGCGGGGGTCGGAACGACCCTCGAACGGGACATGCGCCATGCCGCATGATCCCTCCCGAAATCCCCCGGCTTTCGCCGTGGGGAGGTTCAACAGGCTTTTCCTCTTCATTCTGTTACTGGGTTCATGGCCTGCTGCCGGAGAACAGACGCTGGTTGCCTGTAGTGACGTGATGACAGATGCTGAAAAAACACGTCTGATCTTCAAGACCACAGCCTCCGTATCACATCAGATCTTTACGCTCGACAGCCCGGATCGGGCAGTCATCGATATTGCCGACGCCCGCCTGATCGGCAAATTCCCCGATGCGGCAACTCAAGACCCGACGCTGGTTGGACTGCGTAGCGGCGTGCGTCAGCAGGGTGATCTGCGGATTGTCCTGGATCTCAAGCGACCGGTTCGCATCAAGAGCTTTTCGACGCCGGACGCCAAAGGCTATCGTCTGACTGTGGATCTCCTTCCCAATACATATGCCAGCTCACGCCGCGAATACTCGGCGGCATCAAGGCGCGTCACGCCGGTGATGGCAAAAGCTGGCGCATCACGCACCGCCATCATCGCTATTGATGCCGGACATGGCGGCGAAGATCCCGGCGCAATCGGTTCATCCGGCACCCGCGAAAAGGATGTCACGCTCGCCGTGGCTCGCAAGCTGGCGCAGTTGGTTGACAAGGAACCGGGGATGCGTGCATTGATGATCCGTAACGGCGATGAGTTTATCGGTCTGCGTCAACGCATCCTCAAGGCACGCGACAACAAGGCGGACATGTTCATCTCGATCCATGCCGATGCGTTCAATGATACCGAGTCGCATGGCTCATCCGTCTATACCCTGTCCAATACCGGCGCCAGCAATGAAGCCGCGATGTGGCTGGCTGACCGTGAAAACAGCGCCGATCTAATCGGTGGCGTCGACATCTCTGCCAGCGATGATCTCCTGGCAACCGTGCTGCTCGACATGACTCAAAACGCCACCATTGAACACAGCACTGAGGTCGCCAACGCCGTCTTAAGCTATCTGGGCAAGATCGGTGATCTGCATAAAAGCGACGTGCAGCGGGCAGGATTTGTGGTATTGAAAGCGCCGGACATTCCTTCGGTGCTGGTTGAAACCGCGTTCATTTCCAATGTCAGCGAAGAACAGCGGCTCACCACTAATGCCCATCAGCAGCGACTCGCACAGGCGATTTTTGCAGGCATCAAGGTCTATCTCAAAAAATTCCCCCTGCGTGACAGCCAGCCGACAGCCAACGCGCAGGGGTCTGACTCATCAATGCGCAGATCGTTATCGGCAACAACCCGTCCCCGTGACGCCACGGTGGCGCGGGAATATGTCATCAATTCAGGTGACACGCTCGAAAAGATTGCCAAGCAGCATCGGGTGAGCCTGTCCTCGCTGCGCACAGAAAATGGTCTGGCCGAAGACGCCCGCATCCGCGCTGGCCAGATCCTCGTCATTCCTGAGTCCTGAACACTGTGCCATCCACAACCAACGCAATGCCGCTTATCCGTCTGCTCTCCAGCCCTCTGATCAGCCAGATCGCCGCTGGCGAGGTGGTCGAGCGCCCAGCTTCCGTAGTCAAGGAGCTGATCGAAAACAGTCTCGACGCTGGCTGTCGACGCATCGAAATCGATGTCGAACAGGGCGGAATCAAGCGTCTGCGGGTGCGTGACGATGGTCATGGCATTCCCCCCGAACAACTCGCGCTGGCGCTGGCACGACATGCCACCAGCAAGGTTGCTGATCTGTCTGATCTGGATGCCATTGCCACGCTCGGTTTTCGCGGCGAAGCCCTGCCCAGCATTGCCACCGTGAGCCGTCTGACCCTGACCTCGCGGGTCGCTGATCATGGAGACAGTGCCTGGGAGGTCACGGTCGCGGCTGGCGGACAGATCACCGCGCCCTGTCCTGCCGTCCACCCACCCGGCACGACGGTTGATGTCCGCGATCTCTTTTTCAACACGCCAGCGCGCCGCAAGTTTCTCCGCACGGACAGGACTGAGTTTGATCACCTGGAACAGGTTGTGCGACGCATGGCGCTGGCGCGTCCCGACATCTGCTTCCAGTTGCGTCATCAGACGCGCCTCCTGCTGGATCTGGCGCCTGCAAACGAGGGTGCGCTGATCCTGGAACGGCTGGAGCGGCTGCTGGGAAACGGTTTTGCCTCACAGTCACTCGCACTTGACGAGAGTGCCCTTGAGCTGCGGCTTCACGGCTGGGTGATGCGTCCGGCAGTTTCGCGCAGTCAGGCCGACCAGCAGTTTTTCTATGTCAACGGTCGCCTGGTGCGCGACCGGGTTGTCACACATGCCGTGCGTCAGGCATTTAGCGATGTCCTACATCAGGGGCGTCATCCGGCCTACGTGCTGTTTCTGGAGATTCCGACGCATCTGGTCGATGTCAATGTGCATCCGACCAAGCATGAAGTGCGTTTCCGCGAAGGCCGACAGGTGCATGACTTCATTTTCCGGTCACTACACCAGCGTCTGTCGCAGGGCGTACTCGGCACGCAACCTGATCCGCACAGTGCGCACGAAACGGGTGTCGAAACGCGACCGGAGACGACAGCCGATTTCAAAGACGCTCAAATACGCCTTCAGAACCAACCAGATGTTGAGACGCGACCAAAGACAGCAGGAACCTGGCCACCAGCGACACGTTCCCTGCCGTTTACGACCATCCGCGACGGACAGTCACGCTATCTGGCTGATCAAGCCTTCCAGCAACCACGGCCTGAGACGACGACGGCCACACCAGATGATGCTCACGCAGCACCCGTCATCCCGCCACTTGGCTATGCGCTGGCTCAGCTCAACGGCGTCTATCTGCTCGCACAGGGCGCCCAGGCGCTGATCATCGTGGACATCCATGCCGCTCACGAGCGTATCGGCTACGAACAGCTCAAGTGTGCCTGGCAGTCTGGTCGCGTGGTGCGCCAGACGCTGCTTTTACCGTTGAGCGTCACGGTCAGTCCAGGCGAGGCTGAACGTCTGGAAACCCAGGCTCAGACACTTGAAGGGCTTGGACTGGTAATCGACCGCATCGGCATCGACAGCTTGATCGTGCGTGAGGTGCCCGCGCTGTTACGCCAGGCCGACATCACGCAACTCGTGCGCGACGTGCTGGCTGATCTGTCTGAACACGATTGCATCACGCGGATTGACGACGCCATTGATGCCATTCTCGGCACCATGGCCTGTCATGGTGCAGTGCGGGCGAATCGACGCTTAACGCTGGATGAAATGAACGCACTGCTACGCGAGATGGAAACTGTCGAGCGGATCGACCAGTGTAACCACGGACGCCCGACCTGGGTGCAGCTCAGTCACGCCGAGCTGGATCGTCTGTTTTTGCGCGGGCGTTAGTGAGGTTCGACTTTGGTTCGTGTTGCCAAGGCGTCAGGCGACCGCCTGCCACTCAGCCAGCTTCTGCCCTTTCTGCGCGCACTTCTGGTCACCGATGGCACCGTCTCCTGGATTCAGCTTGCCAGCGGAGACCGACCCGCAAGGCCAGACTGTGTGGGACGGATACCGATCGACCCACGAGCGACGGCGCAGAGGCGGTCTTTCGGCTTGTCAATCACCATCCAAAAGTTACCAGGCATCAACATCGAATTTTTTCCAGTTGAACGAGCGACTCAGAGGGTCTGATTGGCCTTTTTGCGTTGCTTGAACCGGTAAGAGTCGTTGCCGGTTTCGAGGATGTCGCAA
>CAIUAY010000064.1 GCA_903897335.1 uncultured Chromatium sp.
CAAAACGCACAAGTTGCGCCTGTTCCGGGTCGAGGTGTCCTCCCACCGCACGGACTGGGTTGTCACCAACGACCTGGCTCAGGATTCCACTCAGGTGGCGCGCCAAGCGTGCGGCTTCCGCTGGAAGATCGAGCAGACGCATCGCGAAGCCAAGCAAACCACGGGGCTGGAGTCTTGCCAGTGCCGCAAAGCCCGAATCCAACGCAACCACATCGGCTGCGCCTTCCTCGTCTGGGCGCGCCTCAAACATCTGGCCACCGAGACCGGTCGAACCGTCATCAACTTAAACACGGATTGCTCGACGACTACCTCATTCACCAACTGAAAAATCCATCACTCCGCATGGCGTTTGCGTAAGTCCTAAGATATTCAGGCGGGAGTCTTGCCCTGATCGACCAAGCCCTGAAGTCGGACGCGAGCATCCTCCCAGCTTTCTCCAGGTTGAGCGTGTTTTTGGATGTATTCAGTGGTGAGTTTAGGTTTAGCGGGCTTAGACGAAGACGAGAGCTTGGGCGCTTGTTCTGCTTTCTGGCCGAAGGTGAAGGTCAGCGCATGGATCACGCGACCCCGTTTGTGCTGCTCCCACTTCACCCATAAGTCACTGTGGGCATTGATCTGTTCAATGGCGGGCTGGAGGATGCGATTTTTGAAGTCGCGGATGTTGGGATACTTGTCGCCGAGTTGCAGCCGTTCACGAAGCCAGACCAGTTCGACCGTGCGACTTCCCGCTTCACGCCACTGCACTAGCAGTTCGTAGAGTCGAATCGCGTAGCCAGAGGTCATGCTCGCCACGGATGTCAGGTGATAGGACGTGAAACGCTCTCGAAGTTGGGACAGAAACGGCAGGATGTCAGGTGCAAATACTATCGACAACGCTCCATGCCCATCGTGATAGCGGATCGAAGCAACCCAGCGGGTCTCGATCAGGGCAATGCCTGGCTGGTGAGGAAATGGCCCATGAATCACGACAGAACGCGCATACAGGCGGTGGGCTACTTGGCACAACAGATCGTAAGCCTGTGGACGACTGACGCCGTAGATCTCCATCACGTCGGCCAATGTGATTGTGTGACAAATCCCGACAGTCAGAGGTACTCGACTGTCCACGCGCGCCAAGGCCAACAAGTGTAACCGTTGTTCGGCCAGTGACAAGGCATAGGTCGCTTCAACCAAGTGGTTGGATTTAGTAACGACAACATTAGGCTTCCGTGGCATGCCCGCTTATTATGTGATTTTTCGTACAAAAAATATATCACATAATATTCGGGTTTTGTCTCACTATCATTCGGGTTTTGTCTCACTATCATTCGGGTTTTGTCTCACTATTGTCGGGATTTGTCACATAATGCGCTTTCAATCTATTGATTTTAAAACAAAAAACCGCTCTTAAAACAGGATAAAACATTAAAAAAGAAAAGCGAACTACCCCCTGTGGATAACTTTCCCCTGTGGATAACTTAGCACTAACCCCCTGAAAAACTCTCTTATCAAAAAACAAATAGTTTACAAAAATCCATCGATCTCAGACGACCCAGCTTCGCCTGAAACATCTTGACCTAATACAAAGAATTGAAAATATTATACAATTTATAGTTTCTTCTAGTTCAATACCTAAAATCAATGCGATTGAGTAGACTGATAAATACACAAAATTTATGATGGTCAGGATTTGATCAATGATGCAGCAAGCTCGAAGGCATCCAGCATCATCTCCTTCAGCTCGAAAGCGCGAAGCACGACTATCGACGCCATTTGCTAGTCGTCTTGAAAAAGCGGTCTACAAAGGGAGCGAGAGCGAAGACAGCGCATCTAGGAAACCACAGCGCCGCCTGAAAGGCCGAAGAGGTCTACAGGGGGAGGTTTGCAAACGCAGTGCAAGACATCGGACTCAGCGCCGAAAGCATGCTCCAGGTTAATCGTGTTTTGCAGCCCTGCGCTGCAGGACGGTCAGCAGACAGACTTAAGCACCTGCCTATGGTGTCCAGGTTTCGAGGGGAAGTGCAGCACTCTGACGCCCTGGCCTTCCCCTGGCAAGGCTACAGATGCGTCTAGAAGGGTGAGCATCGCTCCTGAGCAGCAATGCCCCCTCTGAGGCCGTTAGAAAGCGTTTCTGAGCGTCTCAGACGCTTCGAGGTAGTTTGAATACACCTCATCGTCCAAACGCCTAAAACGCAAGATTCAGGGGCAAAGAGCGACAAAGCATCGTCAGCACTTGGACGCAAGCGCGATCATGTTTTAGTATGCGATGTGTGGAAGGGGCAAGAGCGGGGTCAAGGACAGCCTTTCAGACGCCGGCTCAGTGTTTACGGTCAGTATCGGAAAGTTCTCTACGAACGCTTGAGCTTTATCGCTTATGGGTCGCTTCTCCCCATTTTGTGTTACCCCAGCGCGCTGGTCTTTCTGTTTACGGAGCAAGATGCGCGCTTGTGCATGGCTCAAAGCTGATCTTGAGTCGCGAACCGGTTGCCTTGGCGATTTTCTCAAGCGTGCGTGTTGTCAGCCCTGCCCGCGCCCGCGCATCAATCAAGGCTGCTGAGAATCATGGAGTGCAGCCAAGGCAATCTATGTTATATTTTAGTATAACTTAACGGCTTGGAGGTACGCCATGCACACCACCAATCTGCGCAAAGTCGGCGGCTCGATCATGCTGGCTGTCCCGCCCGCGTTGCTTGAACAACTGCACCTGCAAGCCGGTGCGACGGTCGGCCTGGTCGTCGATGATGGGCGCTTGGTGGTCAATCCCAGCCCACGGCCACGCTATACGCTCGCGGAGTTGCTGGCTGCGTCGGACTATTCGCAGCCGCAGCCAGCCGATCAACGGGAATGGGTCGATGCGCCCGCAGTGGGTCGTGAACTGCGATGAAGCGGGGCGACATCTATCTGGTGTCGCTCGATCCGACGGCCGGGCATGAGCAGAGCGGTAGCCGTCCCGTCCTGATCGTGTCGCCCGCTGCGTTCAATGACGCCACTAAGCTGCCGGTGATCCTGCCGATCACCAACGGCGGCGAGTTCGCCCGTCGCCTGGGCTTCGCGGTGCCCGTGACCGGCATCAAGACCACCGGCGTTGTGCGCTGCGATCAGCCGCGCGTGATCGATCTGGCTGCCCGCCATGCGCGCAAGGTAGACGTGCTGCCGGCGCCGCTCATGGAAGAAGTGTTGGCGAAGGTCGCCACCCTGTTCGAGTGAGCAACGCCCATGAGCACGCATAAATTTCGCCAGTTGGAGCGACATTAGTCGGTGAGCCAGTTTGTGCTGAGTATGACCGTTTCTCAGAAACCAAACTCAGTCCTGTTACCGTATTTAAACGTATAAGATGGATGATAGCTTTCAAGGAGACCGTGATCGTCTGGATGCGCAGCGGTGAGTGAAAAGACATGCTCACCGACCTTCGACAGCGTCAAGAGTTGTCCAGGCTCCGCGAGGGCGATGTATTGTCTCAACGCTTGCGTCAGCGCCTCATCGGCAAACGCATTTTTCCCACAGGCAACGACGACCGGACGGCCTGCATACCGGATCTCCTCCGATGCCGTCAACATGGCGACATGATGACGATTGGCTCTGAATTGCAGCATGGCATCAGCAGAATTTTGATTTTTGAGGTTGAAGAGATTATAAATTTTCAACACGCCGCCAGCATTGTTAATCAACATGGAAAACTTCCCAGGGATCCGGGGAAATCAACATTGAATTTTTTCCACCCCGGAGTAGCGCAACCTACCGGCTTTTTGGCCGGAGCAACTTGGGGTGATCAG
>CAIUAY010000065.1 GCA_903897335.1 uncultured Chromatium sp.
GGGAGCGGAGGATCTCCATGCGATCACCGAAAGTTTTGTCACGCAATTGCATCATCAGCTCGCCGATTTAAACGCACAGTCCGACCACGATTTCGCCGAAATTGCCCGGATCGCCCATTCGCTCAAAGGCGGAGCTGGCAATCTCGGTGCAAACGTGCTGTCGGAGGTCGCGGCAGCGTTGGAACGTCATGCCCGTGACGATCAGGCCGATCAAGTTGCCGTCGATCTGGCGCGGCTCACCGAGATTGCCAATCACACCATCGCTGAATTCAGTGCGCGACGCTTCATCTGAATCCTCCGCGAGAAACCCCGTCTTTTAGGACGGAAGGAGATAGCAACGCGGCACATCATCACGCGGGTCTTGACGGTTTTAGAAAAGCCGCAAACATTGGCGATGTTTCAGCCCCAGCCCAGCATTTCGCTAGCATGATCGCGTGTCCGTGCGGTGATCGCGGTGCCACCGAGCATCCGGGCGATCTCATCGATGCGGGCTGAGTCGTCCAGAGGCTCGATGCGGGCATGAGTCTGACCGCTAATGGCTTCCTTGCGCACCCGCAGTTGCCAGTGCGCCTGAGCCGCAACCTGGGGCAGGTGGGTGACGCACAGTACTTGGCGGGATTCACCGAGTCGGCGCAGCAGACGTCCGACGATTTCTGCCACGCCGCCGCCAATGCCGACATCGACCTCGTCAAAGACCAGCGTCGGAACACTGCCGCATTCTGCCGTTGCGACCTGAATCCCCAGACTGATCCGCGACAGTTCACCACCGGAGGCAACCTTGGCCAGTGGTTGCAGCGGCTGCCCCGGATTGGCGCTGACCAGGAACTCGATGTGCTCCAGTCCACTGCCGCCAGCGCGTTCATCAGTCAGCGGTTCGATCTGGATCGCAAAACGCCCGCCTTCCATCCCCAACTGCTGCATGGCTGTCGTCACTGTTTTGGCAAGACGCTCTGCCGCTGTAGCACGAGCCGCGCCAAGCTGTCGCGCCTGCGACAGAAAATGTTGCCAGGCTGATGCCTGTTCAGTACGCAGATCAACGAGCGTGACGTCGGCCTGTTCCAGGGTTTCCAGTTCAGTGCGCCGTTCGGTCAGCGTCTCTGGGATCTGAATCGGCAAGATCCGGTATTTACGCGCCAGATCGTGAACCTGCGCGAGACGCGCATCGACCGCCGCGAGCGCCGCCGGGTCAAGATCCAGCCCGTCCAGATAATGACGCAGACTGGCGGCGGCCTCGCTGGCATGGATCGCCGCCGTTTCCAGCAGCTCCCGACTTTCGGCAAGCGCCGGATCAATGGTCGCTAGTTCAGCGATCTCAGCGGTCGCGGCGCGGAGCTGATCCTCGATGGACGGCTCGGCCTCGGCCAGTGTTTGCAGTACCTGTGCGCCGGTTTCCTGTAACCGGCCAAGATGGCTCAGACGCCGCTGTTCCTGATCCAGTGACTCGATCCCGTCAGCCGTCAGCCCGAGCGCCTCCAGCTCCTGCACCTGAAAGCGCAGCAGATCGAGCCGTGCGGCGCGTTCCTGACAGGCCGACTCCAGCGCCTTGAATCGCTGATCGACTGTGCGAAAATTCCGAAAGGCGGTTCCCACTGTCTGTGCAAGCGGCAGATGACCACCGTAGGCATCGAGCAGGTCGCGCTGTGCGTTGGCTCGCAACAGGGATTGATGAGCGTGCTGGCCGTGAATATCGACCAGCAGATTCCCCAGATCGCGCAGTTGTGCGCCGCTGACTGAACGACCGTTGATCGACGCACGGGAGCGCCCTTCGCGCACGATCAGGCGGCGCACGATGCAGGCGTCCTCGTCATCCAGCGCCTGACCAACGAGCCAGTCGCGGGCAGCGGCACAGGCGACGAGATCAAACTCGGCGATGATTTCGGCGCGTTCACTGCCTGAACGGATCAGGCTGACTTCAGCCTTGTCGCCAAGCACCAGGCTGAGCGCGTCGATCAGGATTGACTTCCCCGCGCCGGTCTCGCCGGTGAGCGCCGTCATGCCCCGCGAGCAGTCCAGTTCAAGATGACTGACGATGGCCAGATCCCTGACCTGGAGATGGGTCAGCATGATGGTTCCCGCATGGCGTGATGTCCGCCCCAGTGAAGTTTGGCGCGCATGATCTGGTAATGGTTGTGATGCTTGGGATGCAGTAGCCTGACGCAGTCAGCATGACGGCTGATCCGTACCCAGGCGTCTGGCGGGAGCGCCAGCGTGATCTGGCCGTCGCAGGTCACCTGCACATGCCCCTGATCGTGCCGACGCACTCGCACCTCGATCTGACGGTTGCCCGGCACCACCAGCGGACGATTGCTGAGGTCGTGCGAGCAGATTGGCACCAGCAGGATCGCGTCCAGCGCCGGATCCACCAGTGGCCCGCCGCCCGATAGCGCATAGGCTGTGGAACCGGTCGGGGTCGCGACGATCAATCCATCCGAACGCTGGGCATTGACAAAGACGCCATCAATATAGGTCTCGAATTCAATCATGCGCGCCGTGTTCCATTTATGGATGGCGACATCATTGAGCGCCGTCTCGACTGACCCGGAAGCCTGTTCGGTCATGATTGACGCCTGGAGCATCGAACGGCTGTCCGACTCATAGTCGCCGGCCAGCATCTGGTCAATCACGGTTTCAATATCCTGCGGCGAAACATCGACGAGAAATCCCAGTCGCCCCAGATTGATTCCCATCAGCGGCACGCCATAGGCCGCCGTGGCGCGTGCGGCATGTAACAAGGTTCCGTCGCCGCCCACCACCACAACCAAATCACAGCGGGTGGCAAGCTCTGGGAGAGGGATGGCGGTACCAATGGGCGCATCGAGCAGATGGGCGCTTTCAGCATCCAGCAGACAGCACACCTGACGCGAACGCAGGTATGTACACAATCGCGCCAGGGTGCCATGCACCTGTTCGGGATTACCCTGCTTGGCAACGATGCCGACGGTCGAAAAATGCGGCATGGGATCTTGAAGTGGCAATTGGTGATCAGAGAACACTGACCAACGGTAGCATGGGTCAGCAGTTGCGCCAAGACTTGCGCAATTTGAGGTTGAGGTTCCCTCGGTTTTTCGTCTTCCAAGGGAGGATTTCATGCGATCTGCGTTTGATCCTGCTGCGTGTTCCTCCAGTCGCTGAGAAAGCGCACGGGTGACGTGTAGCCGAGCGTTGAGTGCAGGCGTTTGCGGTTGTAGAACACTTCGATGTACTCGAAGGTCATGGTCGTCATCGCTTCCCGCGTGGCGAAGTGCTCATCGAAACCCGCTGGTGCTTGAAGCGGTTGAACCCGCTCTCGGTCGGAGCATTGTCCCA
>CAIUAY010000066.1 GCA_903897335.1 uncultured Chromatium sp.
AGAAATGGCCACACTGAACAGCCGGCGACGACAGCTCTGCCCCAACCTGAACGACACAATCAGGCCAAGCAAATCAGGAAGTAGTTAATGGACGGCTACTAAATACGGACAAGTTCTTAGCCGTTTCTGTGCACTCAGGAGCCACCGCCCTCATCCTTATCCAGAACTAACGTTAACCAAGCTGCACCAGAATCTCCGACCCAACCGGCAGCACCTCGACCGTTGCACCTGAGTGGATCAACTGTTCGGTTTCCATCACGTCCATCACGGCATTCAGCACCTCGGCGTCTTGCTGAGCAATGGCATTGAGCGCCGCGCCGACGATTTCCGGGCGGATCGCGGCAGCCTCGGCCATCTGCTGCGAGACCTTGAAAGCGGTCTCGCTTTTGATGAGACCAACCCGGTTCTCGCCATCCTGCTTCATGGCGCTGGTGACTTGCACCAGCCGCTTGACAACCTTTTCGGTGATGTTATCGACCATTTGGCGGTCAGTGAAAGCAACCTTGCGAATATAAACCGAGCCAAGCTGATAACCCCACTGTTCAGACAGCGGCGAGACGCTGGCGCGTACCCGTCGGCTCAACTGATGGCGGTCTTCCAGCATCTTGTCCATTTCCAGATTGCTCAGGGTTGAGATGGTGGAACTGGCAACATTAGCCTGAAGTGATGCATCCGGGTTGGCGTTGCGGAAGAGATAGGCAACTGGATCGCTGATCCGCGTCTCGTACCAGATCCCGACGCCCATCGGCGTACCCTCCTCTGAGTTGACCATCTGATCGCGCAGATAATGCTGGCGTAGCGTGGTTGAAATGCGATAGAGCTTGCCGAAAAACGGCACCAGCAGTGCTTTAAGGCCGAAATAACCGAGTGGAAAGCGCAGACCCGGTTCGTCAAGCGTACCGATGACCTTGCCGAACAGCGTAAAGACCTGAGCCTCGCGCTCATTGACGATGGCGTAAAGTCCCAGTGCGCGGGCAACAGCCAGTAAGACCGGGATATAGATCACGCCTAGAATGAAGGCGAACGGCAGACCAAGTGAACGATCGATATCGAGCATGATCAATCTCCAGAATCAGCATCTACATGGGATTGAGGACAATCAGCGCACTGCCCCACTGGTGCGCACGATCCGCGTCGCACGTCCCAATAACGGCACCCGCAGATTACGCAGATAGGCGCTCAGAGCCGCTGTGCCGCCACTGGCTTTGATCCGCAACAGCGTCTGAGCCAGTTCCTTGAGCGGAGCGACCTCGGCCTGGGCATTGTTGCGAGCAATCTCGACGGCACGCTTGCTCATGGTGATCTGCTGCTCGGCATCGGCGCGGGCAGTGCTGATGTCAGCAGCAACCTGATTGCGCGTGGTGTTAATGGCTGACAGTGCACGGTCGACCTCAGGTGGCGGGTCGATCTGGGTGATCAGTGCGGCATCCAGCTCAATGCCGTAGCGCGTTCCGGTGGAGCGGCACTGCTGTTCCATATAGTCATTCAGCAGTGGCAGATTCTTGCGCAGATCGTTGATCGAGACGCCTTCCGATACCGATAGTTCGGATGGTTCGCCCTCAGTCACCAGTCCTTGCCCCTTCGGATCGACGAAATTGGCGATCCGTTCGCGCAGAACCGAAATAAAATAGCCCATGACATGTTCCAGTGGGCTATCGACGCCAAAGCAGTAGGCGTACAGATTGCTTTCGGCGACTCGGTAGCGGATCTGGCCACCCACTCCGGTGGTGAGATTATCCTTGGTCACTGACTCGATGGTGTGCTGAGTCTTGGTCGGATCCCAGGTCAGGTCGATGGCTTCAGTCACCACCCGCACCTTGCGCACCTCCTGCCAGGGCCATTTGAAATAGGGGCCGCCAGGATCAATCGTGCGCAGACGTGGTGCCCGGTAACGCTCCATCTCCTCCTCATTTAGCGAATCGTCTGTCACCATCAGTTTGTCTAGACGCCGGGCGCGCCCAAAGGAGGTCATGACCGCCCGCTCATCCGGCTTGACGGTGTAAAAAGCACGGACAAAGACTTTGTAGATGACAAAGACCAACACACCGAGCAGAAAGGCCGTCACATACATGATGGACTCCATGATGAAAATCGCCACGCATCAATCATAGACGTTATTGATAACGTTTGAATGCGTCTTTCCCAGAGACCGTCTGAGTCAATGACGCCTGATTTTTTGCGCTACTTTTGGGTAAGATCAGCAATCTCCAGAAATGGACGCGCAAGCGTTGCGAAAACCCACGGATAACCTGGTCGAGGGGGCGTGTCATGTCGTGAGACGTGGCACCGTCACCAGGCTTTTACGGACAGCGTCTCGCGATCCGACAGGTGAACTGCACTGATTCCGGTGGCTGAAACCGTGCAGTCGCTATTCCTCACCACCCTAAAGGACGGCGTTTCTCGCGGAGGAACTGATGACAAACTCACTGCCCTGCTTCGCGTCTAGCCGTCTGCTGCGACTCGCGCTGGCGATTGGGCTGGCGGTTGCGCCGATCTACGGCTGGACTCGCAGCGAGAGTTCCAGCGGCGGTTATTCCAGACCGTCAAGCTATCGTGCACCCTCCTCGACCTCCGCGCTGCGCACGCCATCTACCAGCGGTGGTTATAGCCAGCCGCGCAAGACATCGACAGCAACCCAGTCAGTCATCCAGGGCAGCACGACAGATCGCGCATTGGCTCGTCGGAGTTCACAACAGGCACTGGCGCAATTCCGTGCCGAAGCATCGCCACCGCTTGATTCCAGCACGGTATCCAGCGTCTCCACGCAACCCGCAACCAGTTCTGACACGACCACAATACCTCGGACAATCCGATCACACAGACCATCCACATCTGACGTGCTGACCAGCATTTCCAGGCTGCCGATGGTGACGGGCTTGGGGCAACCGCGCCCGTTCACCCAGCCGACTGCGACCAGCGCGACCTCTCAGGCATCCTTTCCCGTCATACCGTTGCTGCTTGCGCTGTTGCTGCTGTTTGGTGGCGCGGTACTCGTGATCGTGATCTGGCGACGTTTTTTTGGCGATGTCGCCAGTCTGAAACCCGGCCAGCCAGGTCTTGCCATGCGCCAATCTGCTCATCCTGACTGGTTTCGTTTAGGGATGACACTCCCGGTCGATCCATCCATTTTTATCCTCGCCGCGCCCTATACCGCCGTACAGCCACCAGTCGCGGCAACCAGCAGCGGCTTTCTCTCGGTAACTGGTCTTGGCAGTGCTGTTGCCACAGCGGTCTCCTGGCAACGTCTCTATGTCGCCGACGAACAATTCCTTCAGGTGCATCTGGACGCACAGGGCAACCCTGACGAGTGCCGCTATTTTTCAAAGCTCGACGACGTGATCCCGGCGGATGCCGCAGAATGGAGCGTCTGGCTTGACGATCATGAAGGACTGATCGGCTGGCCGGAATTCCAGACCAAGGATGGCCAACTCTATCAACGGCTCTGGGCGCAGGGCAGCGAGCGCGTCGCCCCGCATCAGATCACCGAAACCCTGGAGACCGTCAATGCGTCTGTGCGTCTGCGTAGACAGCAACTCATGCTCTACGCCCGTCCAACAGCGGCAGCAGCGCCTGCGCCAACGCATGAATATCTGCTGGTGGCCGCCATCGAGGAGGATGCCAGCGCCTGGATTGCGATCCATGTCGGCATCGACATCCCCGTTGCCGCGCTACAACTGAGCTAACCCGCTTCCCTGAACTGTCTGGAGTCCAGTATCGTGACCGACATCTTTTCAACCCTGTGGCAAACGCTCAATAGCGGATTGCCGATTCTGCTCCTGCATTTCCTGATCACTGTCGCACTGCTGTTGCTAGGCGTGGCCTGTTATGCCCTGATCACGCCTTTTCGCGAACGCGAGCTGATCCGTGATGGCAATCCCGCCGCCGGCCTGGTACTGGCTGGCGCACTGGTCGCGCTGGCAATTCCGTTGGCCGCCACGCTTGCCACCAGCACCGTCTGGCTCGACATCCTGCTGTGGGGAAGTGTTGCGGTGCTGATCCAGCTTTTGACCTTTCTGGTCTTTATCCTGCTGGCGCGAGGCTTTCGTGCTGCAATCGAATCTGGCAACGTGGCAGCGGCTGCCGTGCTGGTCGGGGTACAGCTTGCCATTGCGCTGCTCAATGCCGGTGCCATGTCAGGCTGACAGATCGCTTTCCCACCGTTTCGTGACCATCAAACACTTTGTGATCAAGAGAGAACAACCATGCTGAGTTTCATTCGACATTTTGCCGGCGTCAAAAAGGATCAGGCGGTACAGGCGGGGATCGAGGCGCTGGTGCGCTGGGATCCGAAGGGCGCGACCGAAGCCGAACTGCGCAGCATGGAACAGCATCTCGACGAACTGGGTCTGGAAGTCGCACAGGCACATGCTACCTATACACGCGAACAGCAGGAAGCCGACGCCATCCAGACACTGCTCAATCAGCGGATGGCCGCCGCCGAAATGTTACAGACACAGATGACTGCCGAAGCTGATCCAGTACGCAGCGCAGGGATTGAAAAGAGTCTCAATACACTGCTCGACATGCTCGAACAGATGACGCCGGAAGTTGAACGCGAAGTCAGCGAAGCCGCCGATGCGCGTGATTTTCTGGGAATGCTGGAGCAGACCTATGCCGATGCCGGCGCCAAACTCAAGGCAGCGCGCAGCCAACTGGAACGTGCTGAACGCGACATGAAACGCGCCGAGCAGCAGCGCGAATTTGCCGAGCGTCAGGCCGAGGCATCGCGCCGTGCAGCAGGACTCAGCAGCTCCACCAACAGTCTGAATGTCGCGCTCAAGGCGATGAATGACGCTGCTGCGCAGGATCTCGCCAGGGCGCAGGCGGCCAACGCCAAAGCAAAATTACTGGCTCCGACGCGCCCGGAACAGGACGATCCCAATATCGCTGCGGCGCTGAATGCCGCAAGCGGCAAACGGCCTGCCGCGCAGTCGGCGAGTGATCGACTGGCGCGTCTGAAATCACGCTCAGGTTGATGGCGATGTCAGCGCATTGATTGCCGCTGCGGCGCTATCCGGCATGATCAGACGGCTTCCCGGATTTGAAAGCGGACGGCTGATCATGTATCTTAGGCGGCTTGAAAACGACAGGGGAAACGGATCGAGCCGTCTCCGAGCAAACTGTCGCGCCACGCACCGGAGAGGTGTCCGAGAGGCTTAAGGAGCACGCCTGGAAAGTGTGTATAGGTTAATCCCTATCGAGGGTTCGAATCCCTCTCTCTCCGCCAAAAAATCATTACCCTCACTCCTCCCCTTCTCTATCAAAGAGATGGAATAAACGTTCGCCCAGATGGCAACTTGGGGCATCTGTCACAACAGAGTTCAATCGTCTTGCCCCGTCCATAGGTCGTCATTCATGCGACCTGCTTTGATTGCTGATCCAGTCTTTCAAAAACGTCCGTTTCTTCGCCATGCGTCGTTCTGAGGCATGTTGCGTTGCCAGCTTACGGCACGGCGGCAAACAGCACGATGTTGGACTAGAACGGCGCACGGTGATCGCAAAGGCTGCGTCTTACAGAACCCAGACCGGAGCAGGACGCTCGAAATAGATCACACCCCCCAGTCGTGGCTCAGGTCTACACTATTTTGTGATAGCCCGGTGTCCAGCGCGTGACCATCATCTGTCATGACAGATCTACTAGATCATTCCAGCTTAACTTGTGGGTAGAGGCGTTTGAGTTTGATGCGGGCGTCTTCGGTGGTGAACTGCCAGTCCACGCCGGTTTGGGAGGCATTGCGGCGTTCGGCCCACGCTTTGGCCTCGCGGCGCAGGGTG
>CAIUAY010000067.1 GCA_903897335.1 uncultured Chromatium sp.
AACAGATCATCACAAAGGCAGTACACGAATATAATTTGGGTGTCCATCGGGGTTCCTCGCCGGTCGTTGTGCAGTAGGGGTACTCACAACGCTAGCAAACTCCGATGGACGCCGATCTATCAAGGTGGCAACTTGGGTTAAGTATTAGGAATTCAGCCCGCGTACCCTCACTCAATACAGACTCTGAGAGGAAACCTCATCATGTCATTCATTAAACTCACTGATCTTGATCTGGCTGGCAAGCGGGTACTCATCCGCTCTGATCTCAACGTCCCGGTCAAGAACGGCAAAGTGACCTCAGATGCCCGGATCACGGCATCCATGCCAACCTTCGAGTACTGCATCAAGGCCGGCGCCAAAGTCATGGTCATGTCCCATCTGGGTCGCCCGGAGGAAGGCGTGTTCTCGGAAGAGGATTCGCTGAAGCCGGTTGCCGAAATGCTCGGCGTCAAGATGGGACGCGAGATTCGGCTGATTCGTGATTATCTCGATACCCCGCCCGAAGTGGCTGACAGCGAGCTGGTGCTGCTCGACAACGTCCGCTTCAACAAGGGCGAGGGCAAGGATAACGAGGCGCTGTCCAAACAGTACGCCGCGCTCTGCGATGTGTTCGTGATGGACGCTTTTGGCACCGCGCACCGTGCGCAAGCCTCGACTCACGGCGCGGGCAAGTTTGCCCCCGTCGCCTGCGCCGGTCTGTTGCTGGCCGAAGAACTGGACGCGCTGCAAAAGGCGCTGGCCAACCCGGCGCGCCCGATGGTCGCCATTGTCGGCGGTTCCAAAGTCTCGACAAAATTGACCGTACTCGAAGCACTGTCCGAGAAGGTCGATCAGCTCGTGGTCGGCGGTGGCATTGCCAATACCTTCCTGGCGGCTGCCGGATTTCCGGTTGGCAAATCGCTCTGCGAGCATGATCTGATCCCGACCGCCAAGATGTTGATGGAAAAGATGACCGCCCGTGGTGCCAGCATTCCGATTGCAGTCGATGTGGTCTGCGGCAAAAAATTTGACGAAAACGAACCGGCGATCGCCAAACTGGCCTCCGAGGTCTCCGAGGATGACATGATTTTCGACATCGGCCCGAAATCCGCTCAGGAACTGGCCGACATCATCGCCAAAGCAGGCACGATCGTCTGGAACGGACCGGTTGGCGTGTTCGAGTTCGACCAGTTTGGCGCAGGCACCAAAGCCATCTCAATGGCGATTGCCAATGCGGCTGGCTTCAGTCTGGCAGGTGGCGGCGATACCATCGCAGCGATTCAGAAATACGACATCTATGACCGTGTGTCCTACATCTCGACGGCGGGTGGCGCTTTCCTCGAATATCTGGAAGGTAAGACCCTGCCAGCGGTGGCCATGCTCGAAGCGCGGGCGAAGGATTGATTTAACGGCGCTGGGTTCACTGGCGCTGACGCCGCGAACGCCAGTGAACCCAACCGACTGGAGTTCAGACATGCCAAGACGCACCAAAATTGTTGCAACCCTGGGGCCGGCGACCGACCCGATCCCGATCATGGATGACATTATTGCCGCTGGCGTCGATGTTGTCCGTCTGAATCTATCGCATGACAGCCATGCCCGGCACCGTGAACGCGCCGAACGCATCCGCGAACGTGCGCTGGTGGCCGGTCACGCCGTTGCGTTGTTACTCGACTTGCAGGGACCAAAGATCCGCATCGGCAAGTTTATTGAGGGGGAAATTGAACTCGCTTGCGGCGATGCCTTTGCCATTGATGTCCACTGCGGGATCGATGCAGGTGATCACTCGCGGGTCGGTACCACCTATGTCGAACTCGCCAATGACGTACAGCATGGCGATACGTTGCTCCTGGACGATGGCGCGATCGAGCTGCTGGTCGAATCGGTCGCGAATGGCCGTATCGATTGCAGTGTGGTTGTCGGCGGCTTACTGTCCAATAACAAGGGCATTAATAAAAAAGGCGGTGGACTGTCGGCTCCGGCACTGACCGACAAGGACAAGGACGATATCCGGTTTGCCGCCGAAATCGATGCGGATTATCTGGCCGTTTCCTTTGTACGCAACGGCGACGATGTCCGGCTTGCCCGCGAACTGTTTTATGCCGCCGGAGGACGCGGTGGAATCGTCGCCAAGATCGAACGTGCTGAATCGCTCAATTGCATCGATGACATCATCAACGCATCGGATGCGATCATGGTGGCGCGTGGTGATCTGGGCGTCGAGATCGGCGACGCGGAACTGCCCGCCGTGCAGAAACGGCTCATCAGCCGAGCGCGCGATCTCAACAGCGTGGTGATCACGGCGACCCAGATGATGCAGTCGATGATTGAACACCCAATCCCAACACGCGCCGAAGTCTTCGACGTTGCCAATGCGGTGCTGGACGGCACCGATGCGGTGATGCTGTCGGCGGAGAGTTCCATCGGCAAGTATCCTGCGAAGGTCGTCGAAGCCTTGGATCGCATCTGTCTGGAAGCCGAGAAGGGCGTCACTCGTTCCGGGCATCGGCTCGATTCAGTCTTCGGGCGGGTGGACGAAGGCATCGCGATGGCGGCCATGTATACTGCGAACCATCTGGACGTGAAGGCGATCGCGGCGCTGACCGAAACCGGCTCGACGGTGAAATGGATGTCGCGCATCAGCTCCGGCATTCCCATTTATGCGATGACCCGGTTTGCGCCGACACGCCGCAAGGTGCGACTCTTTCGCGGCGTCTATCCAGTTAGCTTCGATGTCGCCACCACCGACATTCATGAGGTCAACTGCGAAGTGATCGAGGAACTGCTGCGCCGTGGCACGGTGCGTGACGGCGATCTGGTCATCATCACCAAGGGCGACCGCTCTGGGGTGGAAGGCCAGACCAATATCATGAAGATCATGCGGGTTGGCGAGCATCGGCTCATGAACGAAGACTGAGACAAGCTGTCACCTGCGCGTTGACAACTTGGATACCTGATCCTGAACTGATAACTGCTGACAACAACGAGGAGTACAGAATGGCTTTAATTTCAATGCGTCAAATGCTGGATCACGCTGCCGAGCACGGCTATGGCGTCCCCGCCTATAACGTCAACAACATGGAGCAGATGCGCGCCATCATGGAAGCGGCCGAGGAGACCGATTCACCGGTCATCGTGCAGGCGTCTGCCGGAGCCCGCAAGTACGCTGGAGCACCTTTTCTGCGTCATCTCATCCTGGCCGCCATCGAAGAATGGCCGCAGATTCCAGTCTGCATGCATCAGGATCACGGCACCTCACCGGCCGTGTGCCAGCGATCCATCCAACTTGGCTTTTCGTCGGTCATGATGGATGGATCATTAGGCGTGGACGGCAAGACCCCGACCACCTATGAGTACAACGTGGAAGTCACCCGCCGCGTGGTTGAGTTGTCGCATGACTGCGGCGTCTCGGTCGAGGGTGAGCTGGGCTGTCTGGGTTCGCTTGAAACCGGACAGGCGGGCGAAGAAGATGGCGTTGGCGCTGAGGGAACGCTGGATCACAGCCAGCTCCTGACCGACCCGGAAGAAGCCGCTGATTTCGTCAAAAAGACCGGCGTGGATGCTTTGGCCATCGCAATTGGTACCTCGCACGGTGCCTACAAGTTCACCCGTCCACCGACCGGCGATATTCTGGCGATCAGCCGCATCAAAGAAATCCATACTCGCATCCCGAATACCCATCTAGTGATGCACGGTTCGTCATCAGTGCCGCAGGACTGGCTGGCGATCATCAACCAGTATGGCGGCGCGATGGGCGAGACCTACGGTGTGCCGGTTGAGGAAATCGTCGAAGGCATCAAGCACGGCGTGCGCAAGGTCAACATCGACACTGATTTACGCATGTCTTCCACCGGCGCGATCCGCAAGTTTATGGCCGAAAACCCCAAGGAATTCGACCCGCGTAAATATTTCACTGCGGCAACCAAAGCCATGAAAGGCATCTGCAAGGCACGTTATGAAGCCTTTGGCACCGCCGGCAACGCCAGCAAGATGGGGCGTTCGCTGTCATTGGAAACCATGGCTGAACGCTATGCCAAAGGCGATCTGAACCCGAAAGTGAATTAAACCCACTTTGCAAGTTAGCGTCTAATCACGGGGCATCCATCAGATGCCCCTGATTTTTTTGATCGATCCAGATATCCGGCTCGGCATCGACAACCTGATAACTGCTGATAGATGGTTCCCGACGCAGCGTCGGCATCAGTTCCGGTCGGTGAATGTGTATCCGTGCGTGTGCTGTCTGGACACGACCGCGATCTTCCTTGTCATGGATTGCCGCTGAGAGTTGCTGGAGAATGGTTGCGGCATCCGCAAAGTCATCCTCCCCACCAGCAACCTTGCCTGTCTGCATCGCCGCCAGGATCTGTTCCTCAATCTCCAGCACCGAATCGCTTTCACGCAACCGGACATAAGGCAGCCGAGCCGCAGCACAGATTCGGTCAAAGCGGTCTTTAGCAGGTGGCCTGCGTCGCCTTGAAGGTGACGCCAGATTGACGGCACAAGCGATGGTTGAGTCATGGGTGCAGATCAGGAAGTCGAAACAGTGATCACCAAGACGATCCAGCGCACGGTTCTGTTCCTGACGCGACAGGCGTGGCTGCAAACCGATGATGTCAGCGACCCGCACCCGCCCATAGACGTGATAGTCCTTTCCGACAGCCTGTTCCAACACTGATTTGAAGACTTGCTGCACAGGCGTGAACAGCATGGTTTCAGCGCGATACGGCAGCCGCAGACGACTTTTCAGGCTTTTGCGCAGACTAAGCGTCATCGCGCACAGCACGATCACGCCCAGGCTGATCAGAAAATAAAAATGTCCCATTTACCGTGTCTCACGATGCTTATTGTCCCAGGCGGACACCATGATCGTGATACCAGGCGCGATCCAGTGACCAGACCACTGACTCAACATCCGGCTGGGAGGTCATCAGCTCAATGGCGCGCATCTCCTGTTTCCAGAAACGCTCCTGCGCGGCAAGCATGGCCGGATCGTCGGCAGACTTTCCGGCCAGATCTGGCTCGATTGCCTGCAAGAACGGTTCGATTGGAACCTCGGATTCATGCGGGCTAGTCAGCGTCACCACTCCGTTAATAAAGAGCACGGCGCGAAAACGGTATGGGTAGACTGCCAGGACGGGATCCTGTTGCAGAAGTTCGTTGAGCTGCCAGATGCGCGGGGTCATCCCGAAGCGGTTCCAGGCCAGAGAGAGTGCCAGCAAAACCAGCACGATGGCAGAAATGACGATAGCGTTGCGCGTCAGGCGATCCATGATCGGGTGTGGCCTCTAAAGTAAAAACTGTCAATCCAGAATGGATCGTTTCACGTCAGTCCGCAGGTGCTGACTGTCGGTCGATTCCAGTGGAGTTGGTGCATCGTGCAGAACCGCCTGACAAGCCGACGAGATGACAGGTTCAGGCCCGGACGGACTAGGTTTTTTTCTGATGGGTTGGCGCGCTTCAGGCGTCAACCACCAGTCAAGCTCGCTGCCACAGCCATCGCCAGGGGGTAATGGTGTCTGTGCGTCGCATTGCGGGCTATCTGCCGGGCAAACCAGACGCACATGGAAATGGGCATCATGTCCCTTCCATGGGCGCACCTTGCGCAGCCAGCCGCGATCACCATGCGTACTCTGGCAGATCTCGCGCTTGATCGCTGCGTTGACGAACAAGCGGTCAACCAAAGGGTGATGGGCGACGGTTTCGATCAGAAAACGCTGATCTGCACCCCAATGCTGACTCACCGACAGCCCGTCTGGACTCACCATGCTTGGTGGATCAGGCTGATTATCCATCAATTGTCTAGCTTCTACAGGCGATGCGGCAAGCGTGAACCAGAGATCCACGTCGAGACCATTCTGATGGCTGCGATGCGATGACGACATCAGTCCGCCACGCGGCTGGCTGAGATCACCAACCAATATCAGCATGCCGCGATGGCGCTGCTGGGTGCGCCCGATCTCCGCAATAAACTGGATGAGCGTCGGATGGCCGTAATAGCGGTTGCGATAGCGCCGGATGCTGACAAAACCCGTGCCTGTTTCCGGCAGCATCTGCGCACCAGCAATGCAGCCGTTGGATACGCTTCCGATGACCCGGGTCGCTCCCGCGCTGGGCAAACGCACCTCTCCCCAGGGTGTCGCCGCACCACCGCAGGGGAACAGGCCAAGCCCAACCAATGCAACCAGCAGAGCTGCCCGCGTGAGCCAATGGCCGTCAGACGGAGACAGGGTAGCGAGAGCGATGCGCATGGACGATGCCCTCACATCGGGAATCCGCCGGGAGGCATCCCGTCTGGAGGCAAGCCGCCGCCAAATCCCGGCGGCAACCGTCCCTGCATGGAGCGCATCATCTTTGTCATTCCGCCACCTTTCATCTTTTTCATCATTTTCTGCATCTGCATGAACTGTTTCAGCAATTGATTGACATCCTGCACCTGAGTGCCGGAACCAGCCGCGATGCGCCGTTTGCGCGAGCCTTTAATCACCGCTGGGAAACGCCGTTCATTGGGTGTCATGGAATTGATGATGGCAACCAGCTTGCCCATTTCCCTGTCGTTGGCGCGATTTTTAACATGATCCGGGATCTGTCCCATGCCGGGGAGCTTGTCCATGAGGCTGGCGATACCGCCCATGCGGTTCATCTGCTCCAGTTGTTCCTTAAAATCAGCAAGATCGAAATCCTTGCCTTTTTTGAGCTTTTTGACCAGCTTTTCGGCCTGGTCGCGGTCAACCCTGGCCTGCACTTCCTCGACCAGGGATACCACGTCGCCCATTCCCAGAATGCGCGAGGCAATCCGGTCGGGATGGAAAGGTTCGAGCGCGGTGGTCTTTTCGCCGGTGCCGAGAAACTTGATCGGCTTGCCGGTGATCTGCCGGATCGACAACGCCGCGCCACCCCGTGCATCGCCGTCAGTTTTGGTCAGAATCACGCCCGTCAGCGGCAGTGCCTCATCAAATGCCTTCGCGGTATTAGCGGCGTCCTGGCCGGTCATGGCATCGACGACGAATAGCGTTTCAATTGGTTTTAGCGCGGCATGGATGGCCTTGATCTCGTCCATCATCGCCACATCGACATGCAGTCGGCCTGCGGTGTCGACGATCAGAACATCCTTGTAGTGTCTGCGGGCGCTGTCGAGCGCACCGAGGGCAATGTCGATCGGGTTCTGATCACTGCGGCTTGGATAACACTCTGCCCCGACTTCAGCGGCAACAGTTTTCAATTGTTCGATGGCAGCGGGACGATACACGTCACAACTAACCACCATCACCGATTTTTTCTGTTTGTCCTGGAGCCAGCGGGCGAGCTTGGCGACACTCGTTGTCTTGCCCGAACCCTGTAGTCCCGCCATCAGGACGACTGCCGGCGGCTGCGTGGTGAGATCGAGCTGTTCATTGGCCTGACCCATCAGACTGACCAGTTCGTCGTTGACGATCTTGACCAGCACCTGGCCAGGCGTCAGGCTTTTGGTCACGGTCTCGCCAAGCGCCTTGTCGCGGACATGCTCGATTAACTGGCGCACTACCGGCAGCGCCACGTCCGCTTCAAGCAGCGCCAGACGCACCTCACGCAGGGTTTCCTGGATGTTGTCATCGCTCAGGCGACCCTGCCCCCGCAGATTGGTGACGACGCGCTCAAAGCGATCCTGGAGAGTCTCAAACATAATCCAACCTCAGAAAAACATCGTGGTCTGCCTGGAAAGCAAGTTGTGAGTATAATATCGTGATGAAAAAATCTGGCGCCGTTAAATCGCTAACGCGGTCAGAATCAGTGTCACGCCATTGCACCATGATGTCGAGATTGTTAACGACCCCCGTCTGAAAGCGGGAGCGTGTCAAAGCACGTTCCGAAGTTGACCAGACCACGCCCAGCGATGGGCAACATGACCTTGGAATCCGGCGCGAGCCGGTGTGATTAGGAACGAATGGATGCTTCCTCAGTCCTGGACACTGTGGCAGGTGTTAAATCAGGCATACAGGGTACGAAGCCAGTGCCACGTCCAGGGACGGACGCGCAACGGATAACCTGGTCGAGGGGAGCGATACCGCAAGGTATCCGTCACCAGGCTCTGACGGGCAGAGTCTCACGACCCGGCAGGTGGAAGCCTGTACTATTTGCAAGTGGCTGCACAGTTGCAGCCGCTATCCTTCCCCGCCTTGAAGGACGGGGATTCTCGCGGAGGATCGGATGACTCATACTCTTTTTGCTACCGTCGCCACGCTTTGCTATCTCGCCGCCGCCGCGCTGATCGGTCTGCGCCTGTTCCGTAAGGATGGCTGGATTCCTGAGCGCAATCTCGCCATCCTCATCGGTTTTGTTGGCTTGACGCTGCATAGTTGGCTGCTCTGGGACAGTATTTTCAGCAGCGCTGGACTCAATCTAGGTTTCTATCACGCGCTGGCCTTGACATCCTGGACGATTATCGCGCTGCTGCTGGTTTCCAGCCTGACCAAACCGGTTGACAATCTCGGCCTGATCCTCTTGCCTGCGGCAGCGTTGAGCCTGGTTCTGGAAGCCAATTTTGCCGACGTGGCCTTTATGCGTCCATCGGCTAGCTGGCCGCTGAAGATCCATGTGCTGCTCTCGATGCTGGCCTACAGCCTGCTGACACTCGCATCGGTGCAGGCGCTGCTGCTGGCGATTCAGGACAGTCATCTGCGCCGACGCCATCCAGGCGGATTTGTGCGTACACTGCCGCCACTGCAAACCATGGAAAGCTTGCTGTTTGAGATGATCAGCGCTGGTTTCGTGCTGCTGACGCTGGCGCTGCTAAGTGGCTTCGCCTTTCTGGAAAACATGTTTGCGCAGCATTTGGTGCACAAGACGGTGCTTTCAGTGCTGGCGTGGCTGGTCTTTGGCGGGTTGTTGATCGGGCGTTTCCGCAACGGTTGGCGTGGTCGCACGGCGATCATTTGGACACTTGGTGGATTTGTCATGCTCATCTTCGCCTATTTCGGCACCAAGGTCGCGCTGCAATTCATGCTGCCGCGATAGAGCTCTCCTGAAAAACCTTCAGGCTCTTCCTGCGTTTCAGACGGCTCTGGTTAGAGCGTGTTTCAAACGTCCTAACTGATCGCGTCTTCCGAGTATCACGTTGATCATGGCGATGTAGGTGATCGCTTCACTGGACTGGGTCAGCACCTCATCGTCCTGGCTCAAGCGGCGGTGCGCTCGACGACTCAGCGGTGCGCAAGAATCCGGTGCGGACAGTGCGAGGCATCCTGACCGGTTTCGCGTCGCCGCCATGTGCGCACGGTGGCGCGATTCAGATTGTCTTCGCGTGCCAGTTCACAGTCCGACTTCGTCGATGCGCGCAACTCCTGACGGATCGCGGGCGTTTTGATGCAAGGTCATGGTCAGTTGTCCCGCCAGGTCGGTGAAGGCGTCGTCGGCAGCGGGCGCTTGTTCTCCTCAGTTCATCGCGCAGTGTGCGTAGTGCCTCGCGGGCTTGGAGCAAAGGATGGCTCCTTCTCGGAATATAATCACATGGGACGTGACCATTAACATTCTCGCTTTAGTAAAAATTTACCCTGCCGATTAGCGCACGACCGTTGCGCGAATCCGTTCCCCCCAAACTTGAGCTGCTGCAATAATCTGTCCGGCGTCGAGATGCGTTGGCATTCCGTCGCGGATCACTTGACGGCCCTGAATCCAGACCTGGCGCACCTGATTCCGGCTTGCCGCATACACTAATTGCGATAGCGGATGATACAGCGGTTGAGTGTGGCAATCGCGCAGATCGATTGCCACGATATCAGCCGATTTCCCCGGTTCCAACGAGCCAATCTCGTCTCCAAGTCCGAGCGCACGGGCACCATTGATTGTCGCCATCCGCAATGCGTCATTGGCGGACACGGCTGTTGCAGAACCTGACACGCCTTTTCCAAGCAGCGCCGCCGTGCGCATTTCTCCAAGCAGATTCAGATCGTTGTTGCTGGCCGCGCCATCCGTCCCCAGCGCAACGTTGACCCCGGCTTCAAGCAATTTCGCAACAGGACAGAAGCCGCTTGCAAGTTTGAGATTCGATTCAGGACAGTGGACAACATGTGCGCCAACACTCGCCAGTCGTGCGATGTCTTGATCCTCAAGCTGAGTCATATGAACCGCGACCAGACTGGAATTCATCATGCCTAACTGCTCAAGACGGTTGAATGGCCGTTCGCCATGATCCCGAAGCGATTGCATGATTTCGTCATGTGTTTCATGGAGATGGATATGGATTGGCACACCAATCTCATCAGCCAGTGTCTGTATCCGCAATAATGGCGTCTGGGACACGGCATAGGTTGAATGCGGCGCAAAGGCGACCCGAATGAGTGGATGGTCAAGATAGCGGTCATGCAATGTCAGACCTTTTGCAATGTAATCCTCCGCGCAGGCCGCGTAACCGGTTGGAAAATCCGCGACGATCATCCCGATCACGGCGCGCATCCCCGCATCTGCCGTGACCTGCGCGGTCACTTCAGGATAAAAATACATGTCGTTATAGCAGGTCACGCCGCCAAGCAGCATTTCCAGAACGGCCAGTTGTGTGCCAACGCTGACAAAACTGGCATCGACCCAGCGTTGCTCGGTTGGCCAGATGTGCTGATGCAACCAGGTCATGAGTGGCAGGTCATCAGCCAGACCGCGCATCAGCGTCATGGCCGCATGTGTATGCGCATTGATCAGTCCAGGTATCAGCAGATGTTCTGGTAATTCAATGACCTGTTCAGCCTGGATTGAACGCCGCGCCTCCAGTGAGGGCAGAACAGCAAGAATGCGGCCATCTGCAATCGCCAGCGCATGATCCATGAGCTGGCGATTTTCAGAGTCAACTGGCAGCAGGCATTGCGCGTGAATCAACAGCTCGGCTTGCATCGTTTCGTCCTTTGGTTGTGGCGTCGAATTTAAGAGAGAATGCAGGTTAACCTGCTACACGGAGCAATGAATAAGATGATTGATCCTACCATCCCCTCCCCCGACGATGCGGCACTCTGGTATGCCGACCGACTCTATCTGGCCGATCAGCGCATCCTTCCTGAACGCGCCGAATTTCTGTCATATGACCAGGCGGCAGACGTTGCAGAGGCCATTCATGCCATGGTGGTGCGCGGCGCTCCAGCGATAGGCGTTGCGGCGGCCTATGGGGTTGTTCTCGCCGCCCGCGCTGCCTATGCCGCCGCCGGTGCAAACTGGAAAGACGCGATTGAAGCAGATTTGCAACGTCTGGCGGCATCCAGACCCACGGCAGTCAATCTGTTCTGGGCGATCCGCCGGATGCGCACCCTGATCGAACGTCTGGATCGCGCTGATCCCACCCCGGCGCTGTTAAATGAGGCGCAAGCGATTCACGAGGCCGATCGTGCGGCTAACCGGCGACTTGGCGATCTGGGAGCGGCTTTGATCACTGAACCCACCGACATCATCACGCACTGCAACGCTGGAGCCATTGCGACCGGCGGTTATGGCACGGCGCTCGGCGTGGTGCGCAGTGCCTTCGCGGCAGGCAAGATTCGGCGCGTGTTTGCCGATGAAACCAGACCCTGGATGCAGGGCGCACGTCTGACCGCATGGGAATTGATGCATGACGGCATTCCAGTGACCCTTCAGGCCGACGGCGCGGCGGCAAGTTTAATGGCAGCGGGAACGGTGGGCTGGGTGATCGTGGGTTCGGATCGGATCGCTGCCAATGGCGACGTGGCCAACAAGATCGGAACCTACGGGCTGGCGGTCATGGCGCGTTATCACGGAATCAAGGTGATGGTTGCCGCACCGACATCAACCGTCGACATGGACGTGGCAACCGGTGCTGACATTCCAATTGAAGAACGGGATGCTGAAGAACTCTTAAGCTGCGGCGGTCGGCGTCTTGCCCCGATGGGATGCGCCGCACGTAACCCAGTCTTTGACGTGACGCCTGCCGCACTGGTTGATGCCATCGTCACTGAGCGCGGCGTGGTGCTGGAGCCAACCCCAGACAAAATGCGGGTATTGATGGCGTGAAGTTGGCTGGCGGCGCGGGTTCCTGCGCTGTCATCCGCAGAGCTAATCCGCCTGGAACAGGTCGCGTCCACTCCAGTCCCGCGCAAACTGCCAGGCGGTACGGCCACTGCGCGAGCCGCGCTGAAGCGCCCACTGGAGCGCCGCCCGTTCGATCTGTTCCCGGTCGGCGTGAAGGTAAAAACCTGGACTGAAACGGTCAAGCCAGTGCTGAACAATGGCCAGATATTGCGCCTGACTGAACGGATGAAAGGCAATCCAAAGACCAAAACGGTCAGACAGAGACATCTTTTCCTCGACTGACTCGCCATGATGCAGCTCGCCGTCGACGTTCTGCGCCTCACGGTTCTCAGACTGGAATTCGGGCAACAGATGACGGCGGTTGGACGTGGCATAGATCAGCACGTTGTCCGGGGTCACCGTCAGTGAGCCATCCAACGCGGCCTTGAGCGCCTTATAGCTGGATTCACTGGCATCAAATGACAGATCGTCACAGAACAGGATGAATGGCTCTGGCCGGTTGCCAACCCGTTCAAAAATATCCGGTAATTGGATCAGATCATCCTTGTCGATCTCAATCAGGCGTAGACCGGCATCGCGATAGGCATTGAACACAGCCTTGACCAGCGATGACTTACCCGTACCGCGTGAGCCCCAGAGCAGAATATTGTTCGCCTGCTTTCCAGCGAGAAACTGGCGTGTGTTGCGCTGTATCGCGTCTTTCTGATGATCCAGACCAAGCAGCGCATCCAGCGCAATCTGGTGAGGCGCATGAATGGGATGCAGCCAGCCATGCCCAGCCTGGCGACACCAGCGAAACGCATGAGCCAACCAGTCTGGCGGTGCGTCATGTGCCGGAAGCAGCGGCTCCAGACGGTCGAGCAACGACATCATGCGCGAGATCAGGAGTTCGGTTTTAGGCATGGATGGTGCGCCTCATCGACAGTGTCGTTTCCAGATAAGCGCGAGCGGTTTCCGCGTCGCGCTGAATCTGCCGTTGCAGCGCCTCGAATGAGTCAAAACGCTGTTCATCGCGGAGTTTGAGCCTGAATTCGACTTCAAGGTGTCGACCATAAATCTGTTCATTAAAATCAAACAGATGAACTTCAAGCCGGTCATCCTGGCCGTTCAGGGTTGGACGGTTGCCGATGTTCGCCACGCCTGGACGTGGATCCGCGCCAAGCCCATGCACGACCACGGCATAGACGCCTCGCAACGGGCTGAATCGGCGATGCAGATTGATGTTCGCCGTCGGAAAACCGATCCGGCGTCCGCATTCGCTGCCGTGCACAACACGCCCACCCATGCGATAGCGGCGACCAAGCAGATGATGCGCCTGCTCCAGATGACCAAGGGCTAATGCCTCGCGGATACGGGTACTGCTGATGCGTTCATTCCCGTAGGTCATGGTATGCAGATTTTCGACCTGAAACCCTGCGCCAGTGTGGGCGGCTTCCTCGCCCATAGACTGCAACAGCGCATAATCACCCAGGCGTCCCTGCCCAAAGCGGAAATCATCCCCGACCAGCAGAAAACGCACACCAAGCCCGTCCAGCAGCAGGCGTTGCACGAAAAGACGGGCATCCATGGCCGCGAGCTTGGCGCCAAACTCCAGCAACATCACCTGCTCAATCCCGTCATCGCGCATGGCTGCAAGCTTTTCACGCAGTCGCGTCAGGCGGGCAGGCGCGGTGTCTGGAGCAAAAAACTCCAGCGGTTGCGGTTCAAACGTAATGACTGTCACCGGCAGACCCAGTTCACGTCCGCGTGTAATCAACCGCTGAAACACCGCACGATGGCCTAAATGAACCCCGTCAAAATTGCCGATGGTCGCCACGCAAGCGCCATGCGCTGTATGCAGATTATGCAAACCGCGAATCAATTTCATTGGATGAAACCCCGTTCGACATCGCGCCAGGCATTGAGCGCCGCGCTCTTGACCGGCTCGGCGACCAGCGGGAAGGTGGCGAGGATATGGGTGAACTCGGCTTCGGTGAGTCCATACAGATGGGCAATGAGTCCGTCCAGTTCGGCGCGTAGGCGGGCGCGTTCGGCAGGATCGGTGACGCCGTATGGCTCCCCTCCCCCGCCGGGAGAGGGGTTGGGGGTGAGGGGCTTCAGGCCGACTTCCTTTGCTAGATCGTCGAATTCAGGCGTGGTGCAGATCAAGCGGGCAGCGCGGGTGACGATTGGGGAAAAGGCAGCATCCTCAGAACAAAAGCGGGGTACCGGTAACTGATAGATGTAAAAGAAGTTCAGTGTCGTAGTCACCTTTTGTCGCAACATCCAATCGATGACGAAGCTGTTCCAGATGGCACATAGAAACAACTGGGTTGCGCTGTTTATGGTCCGGTTTCCGGCATCATCAAACACCTTGATTGTTGGCAGCTTATTACCGTGAAAGACAGGTGGGATCAGCGCTGAAATCATCGTTCGTTCGTCTGTGTTACGGGCAATATCCCGAAACCCAAGGCGATAATCCTGATAAGCGAGTGTCTGCCCAATATCTTCTTTTCGACCAAGTAAAGCAGCGCGGGCTTCGATCTGATCTAACCAGTATTTTGGTTTCCCCCATTCGTTTGTGAACTGATGAATCATCTTGCCTTCATACAACGGAAACCGCCCAGCCCCCGGCTCAGTCTTGAATAAATGATGATCGGCAGTCATATTAAATTCACTGGCAAGCTTCAGGTTCCATGTTCCATCAAGCGTTTCGCCCAACAGCGGAAACTTGAGCATCTTCTCGGCAATCTGAATATCTATCGCGCTTTTGAATTCCATCACCGAATGCGAATCGGGCGAGAGTCGCCGGATCAATTCAACCGAGAGCGGCAAGCCCATTTCGCCGGGAAATGCCGCCAGCTCCGCGACATCATGGCGCATGAAGGCGGCGGGAAACTGTTGCGTTTTGCCGCCCTTGGCAAAAGTCAGCACAACGAACTTAAAACTGCGATGGACACCTTCAAAAATCTCCTTGCGATTCTCGAAACAGAACAGCCCCGTCACTTGGTTGTGATTAAAGAGCAGATCGCGCAAGCCCTTCGCGCCCAGATCGGTATAAATCCCGGATGGAATGACAATGCCGCAGTCGCCGCCCTCGCGCAGCAGATTGACGCACTGCTCGATAAATAGTAGATAGAGGTTGATTTTTCCTGACGTTTGATTTGTGTATTGTGGCGCATATTTAAACCATTTTGAAACAGAATGAAAACGGCTTGAATAAGCAAGCCAAGATTTATTTATTTTTGGCTCTTCCATGAGTTTAGAGAATTGCTTTTTCCAGTCTTCGAGTTTGATTTTGTTTTTCTGAATTGAAGAATCAAATTCTTTAAAGAATTCTTTTTCATCTGTCTGAAAAACTTCCCACGGCGGATTGGTAATGATGGCGTCAAAACCGCCGCGCCGGTTCAGGATCTCATCGAACTCGAAGCCCCAATGAAAGGGTTGCAGGGTCTCGATGTCGGCGATACGCAGATTGCGCTTCTTCGGCTTGCCCTGTTTGCATTTTGCCGCATCCCAGGTCGCCTCCTCAAATTTGATGCCCGCCTGGTGCCACTCATTCAGCAGGATTTCATTGAGTGTGGCCTGAGCCTCGGCTTTCTGGGTCTCGATCTGCCGTTTGAGGCTGGACAGATCGAGATCGCCCGCCCAGGTGACGGTATGGCGGTAGGTGTCGATCAGCCGGTTTTTATCATCCAGCACCTGACGGTAGCTTTTGCGGAAGAGATCGGCTTGATCGCCTTCGCCCTTGCTGGCGTCGAATTGTTTGGCATCGACCTGAATCAAACCAATCAGCGAATTGCCAGCCAGGATATTGAAATCGATGTTGGGCAGCGGCTCCAATTGATCGACGGCTTGAGCCGATGACACCAACGCCAGAAAGAGTCGCAACTTGGCGATTTCGGTCGCCTCTTCCATGATGTCCACGCCGAACAGATTGTCAGTGATGATGGTGCGCTTGATGAAATAAGACAGGCTTTTATGTTCAGTCTCCCATTTTTTGACCTGTTCGATCAGGCTCTTGTCATTGAGACATTTGATGCGTCCGATGACCGCCGAATAGATGTTGATCAACGTCCGCATGGCCGCGACCAAAAAAGCACCGGAGCCGCAGGCGGGATCTAAGAGCTTGAGATGGGGTAAGACCTGAAACAGCAATTCGCGGCACAGACTGGCATCCAGATTGAGCAGCAGGTCGGCGAGACTCTGGAATTGACGGCCAGCGGCCAGCGGCAGATCGAAGGGGTTTTCAGTATTGAAGTGCGCCAGGATCAGGCGGTGAATGGTGCGCTCGCACAGATATTCGGTAATCTCCGGGCGGGTGTAATACGCGCCGAAGGCTTTTTGATTGATGTATTTCTCGAAGATATAGCCCAAGACATCCGGGTTGATTTCGTTGTCCCGCCCACCGGGAGTGTCGTCGAGATTCCAGGAATAACCGGCGAACAGATTGAACAGATTGTCAAAAGCGGTATCTGGAATGCGGATGGCCGCGCCGTAATCGCGTTCCAGACGATGCGGCAGAAACAGACCGCCATTGAGAAAGCGAATCTCGCCGATCAGTGCGCGGGTGGCGGGGCTGCGCTGATCCGGCATTTTGGCGAAGCCCTCGAAAAACAGGGCTTGCAGGAAGTCGGCATAAAAGCGGTCTGCTCCACGCTTGCGACTCTCAGCCAGCTTGTCGGTGAGATAGTTGGCGTTGCCGCCGTCGAGAAAGTGCTTGCGCTGAAGAAACCAGACGAACATGAGCCGGTTCATTAGCACCGAGGCGTACCAGCGGCGGTCGCGTTCTTCGGGGATGCCCTGAATCAGTTCAATGAAAGTCAGGCGCTGGGCGTCGTATTCTTTGAAGAATTTCTTGGTGACGCGCTCGACATCCAGCGCCGATTGCAGACGCTCGACGAGTTGGGCGAGTGGAAACTGACCTTGTTCGTCCAGCTCGTTGATGTCCACCACGATGCCGGACATCTTGGAGATGAACAGATCGCCGGGCTGACCCTTGACGTAAAGATGCTCGCGCGGGAAACGCTTGCTGCCCTCGCGCTTCACCCAGAGCCAGAGGCTTTGAGTGGCATCCGTGACATGATCCACGAAGATGATCAGATTTTCGTGAACCTGCTCGGACAGCGCCTTGTGAATCGCCAGACGGGTGTCCCGATCCGGCAGTCCCGCCACCAGAAAGGCGACTACGCCGGAGAGTTCGGCAATCGGCGTGGCCTGCCAGGTAGCGTCGCCGGTCTTGATCGGAACAGGCTTGCCTCCTCGCACCTGCGACCAGCCGAGTTCTTCGATAAACAGCCGTTTGAAGTCGAATGACTGGAGACGGTCGCGGAGGCGTTCGATTTGAAGTGTGTCCATGTGAGAATTGCCGCTTCTAAACATGCTCAAATTTGCGGGTTCATTTGCACACGCGCATACAGATCGCGCAGTCGTAATTCGCAGGCAATCGACTCAATCACAATGGTTTCGTCCAAATTCTGATAATCCGTCAGCGACCAGCGGTGATCGGTTTGACGGGCATAATGTTCAACGCGGCATTCATGCTGCGCCACCAATAGATAATCCTGTAAAGATGGCAGATTGCGGTAATGCAGAAATTTGGCACCGCGATCATAGCGTTCGGTGGAATCCGACAGCACCTCAATGATCAACAGTGGATTGAGCAGCGTATCAGTCTGCGTATCCTCAAATGCAGGCTCATCACACACGGCGACGATATCGGGATAGGTGTACATGCCGGTTTCATCGACTTTAACACGCATGTCATTGGCGTAAACCTCACAGGGTTTTCCGCGCAGTTGAGTAGAGAGACTCACGGTGAGATTGACGCAAATCAGATTATGGTTGCGGCTGGCACCGGCCATGGCATGAATTTCGCCATTGACATACTCATTGCGCGTTTCCTGCCGACGCTCCCAGTCAAGATAGTCCTGTGACGTGAAGTGTCTTTGTAATTGTGGGCTGATCATGAGCGTTTACCGTCCCTGGATGTCATCAATCGGCGGCTGAGTCGGGCGGTCGGGATAATCGGGAGCAATACCCCACGCCCGGTCTAACCATCCCGGTTCGGTTTGGCGCTCGTATTTCATGCGCAAGTAGCCAATAAAATCCAATATCTCACGTTGATATTGGGGCGGCAAAGCGCTGGCTTCCTGATCGATTGCTGCAATGATCTCGTTCATGGGCGTTCCAGAGCCTGGGTGATGAGGAAACGCTGCTCCGCACAAACAGCCTGCCAGATCTGATCATCTGGTTTTCCGGTCAAGTGCTCATCGCGCACCGTATCGGCATGGTGCCCATGGCGTTCCAGAATGCCAACCAGCCGCGCAGGCAGGTTCTCGTCCAACTTGATCTTCATGCCACGGCCGGGAGTGCCGACACCGGCAGGTCTTCTTCGGCGGAGATGGCGGCAAAAGCAATGACGGCAGGAATGGCCTCATGGCTGAGGCTGGGGAAATCTTGCAGCAGTTCTTCTACGTCCATGCCTTCCGCCAGACTGGCCAAAACCGTTCGCACGGTGACGCGGGTGCCGGTCACGACTGGCTCGCCACCGCAGATCGTCGGGTCGCGGGTGATGTAAGGTTTGTAGTTTATGTTCATGGCAATCTCCATTCAGACGCTCGGTTCAGCCAGTCCAAGTGTACAGATCAGTCTCGGTTCCCGCGCCGCTTCCTCCTCGGCAATCAGACACAAGCGCCCATCCTCACGGAAGTTCAGCACCAGTTCTGCGAGCCTGTGGTCATCGATACCGGATTTAAGCTGACGGTTGAGTGTGTCGGTGGCGCTTTGAAACAGTGGGTAGCGGTAAATCTCTTCCAGGACGCGCTCGATCTGTCGAACATGCTCGTCGGTGATGAAGAGGTCGCGCTTGTCACCCAGGCTGGCACGGTAACGCTTGAGCCGCTCATAGGTCTTGAAACGTGCGCCGGTGGGACGCCCGAGCGCGCCGCCGAAGGATTGCTCTTCGGTCATGATGTGGGCAACGCCCTGTTCGGTCAGCGTGTGGTGCGGCGCCATGCGCGGCAGGGCGGCGGTGTCGGCGGCACAGGCGGCGGCCTTGAGAATGGTGAGCTGGGATTGGGTGACGGGATTGCCGGCGGCGTCGATCCAGGCGAGTGCATCATTGCCCTGCGGGGTGCGGGTGTAGACCAGTACGCCCGCTGGCGATCCGACGGCTGCCCGGTGGGCTTTGGTCGCGTAGACGACATCGGGCAAGGCTTCGATGGTTGCCGTCAGACTCGGATCGGCATCGGTGGCGTTTTTCCAAATCTGATAGGCGTAGGAGGCCAGATCCACTTCGCTGTCACCGTCATCATCGAGAATGCCGTTGTTCTCCGTATAAAGATCACGAATCACCTGCGCATTGGCATCGTCATCAAAAAAAGTCTCATCGGAGCCGACCACTTCAGCATTCTGAATCAGACGCTGCTGGATGCGTCGCCGCAGATCGAGCAGCCGCTCGACCCCGTCCGCCGGGACGAATGAATAGCAGAGGATGCGCTCCGCACGCTGGCCGATACGATCCACGCGCCCAGCACGCTGGATGAGCCGGGTGATGGCCCAAGGCAGATCGTAATTGACGATGATGGCGCAATCCTGAAGGTTCTGACCTTCCGAGAGCACATCGGTGGCGATCAGCACGCGCAGTTCGTCGGCTGCCGTTAGGGTGTCACGCTTGCTATTCGCATTCGGCGCAAACCGCCAGACCAACTCTGTTGGGTTCGCACTCTGACCAGTGGCTGCCGCAATCTGGGTCACGCCACGCGCCGCGATCTGCTCGGCCAGATAGCGGGCGGTATCGGCAAACTGGGTGAAGATCAGGAGCTTTTCATTGCCGTGCTGCGTGGTGATGAGCTGGAGCAGTTCCGCGAGCTTGCTGTCTTGATCAGCATTCCAATCGCCGCAGGTCGCCAACAATCCGATCAGCGCCTGAGCATCGGTCAAGAGATCCTCTGCGAGTGCAGGTGCAAACAGTGCGCTGGGTAGCCAGCGGAAGCGCTTGCTGTATGGCCCGCGATAGGCGGTATAGGCCGTTTCGGCACGGCGTCGAAAGCCCGTTTCAGTGCGCAGGCGATTCTGGGAGCTGACGCTGACATCTGGATCAGCGTTCAGTGCGTCATCGCTGTTTTCGTCTGCACCCGCCGAGGCCAGTGGGTCATCGGCATCCTCATCTGCGTCACGGGTGTCGAGTAATTCAGCGCCCTGTGTGCCAAGTGGAATCTCCAGTCCGTTTTCGATGGCATGGAGCACGATGAAATTGCGCAGGATGTGCCGTTCGATGGACAGCAGAAAGGCCGGCCCTGCACTCTCCAGCCGTTTGAAGAGATTGGTGCGGCAGAAGCCCATGAGGCGGGTTCCCGCACGGGAGAGACCGGCGACGATCTGCGCCTGTTGGGCGGTCGGTGGTTGCGCAGGCGTTGGCGCCAGATAGTTCCCCAGACCATAGCGCGGCAGTTGCAGCACGTTGATGGTTTCGACCACGGGGACAGAATAAAAGCGGGCGTAGGGGTCGTGAGGGTTCGCGTCGTCGATGCGGAATCTGACGTTTTTTGGGATGCGCCGGGGAAAATAGGATTTGGTGCCATCAGTGAACCGAAGATAGCGCCCCTGCGCGTCCTCCTCGGCATAGTTCTGCATGATGAAGCCACGGGTGCGCCGCACCAGATAGAGCCGCATGAGATCGCGCCAGTCGTCCGGGTCGTCGCTTTTCTCAAAGGCGGCCAACGAGCGGACTGGACACTGATGGTGCCGGATAAATTCGTGCTCGCCGCCCAGTTCGGAAATCCGCCGTTCCGGGCGGATGCCAAGGTCAACCTCTTCCTTTAGAAATAGTGCAAGCTGCGCCGAGAGGTCACGATAGGTTTTGTTGTAGGGCGTGGCGGAGAGCAGGATGCAACGGCTGTCATTGCGATCAATGTAGTCGCGGATCACGCCCCAACGTTTGCCTTCCTTGTTGCGCAGATTGTGTGACTCGTCGATCAGCACCACACGATAGCGTCGCGTTTTGTCTGGAAGTTCCGCCAGAACCTTGGACAGCGACATGACCTTGGCATGGAGCCGATAGCGGTGAACGTAGTCCTCCCACATGGGGATGAGGTTCTTCGGGCAGATGATCAGTGTCTCGGTCGCGTGATCGTCCTCGAAAATCTTGGCAAGCGCGGTGGCCATCATCGACTTGCCCAGGCCCACGACATCACCGATGAGCACGCCGCCGCGTTTGTTCAGATGGTGCGCGGCGATCTTGACCGCTGCAACCTGGAAGTCAAAGAGCGCGTTGCCAAAGATGGCTGGAATGCGAAATTCAAGCAGACCAGTACGCGCCTCCTGTGCCAGGTGGTAGGCCATCTTCAGATAGACATGGTATGGAGACACCAGTCGATCCGCCGCCCAACTCTCGTCGATGATGGCGGCCAGCTCCTTGGAGATATCGATGCACCAGCGTTCCCGCCAGCGCGCCTCAAACCAGTCGGCCAGCTTGTTGCAGGCATCATGCTCCAGAACATCGAGATTCAGCTCACCCTGATGCGCCAGCTCCGCAAACGTCAGATTGCTGCTCCCGACAAACCCGGTCATGGGGTTGTTGGTGTCGTGGCGGTGGATCAGATAGAGCTTGGCGTGCAGCGGATATGCGAGGTGAACCTTGACGATGAGTTGCTTGGCGCGGAGTTGGACGGCAAGTTGGCGCAGCGCGGATTCATCGACATTGGTCGGGACACCGAAGACCAGTTGGCGTCGGAAATCCTCGGCCAGACGGCGCTTTTCCCGAAGCGCGGTTTGATTGTCCAGCACGTCATTCTGATCGCGCCGACGCATGGCATGGCGCAGTTCGTCTGAGGGCGAACTCTGCATACCAACAAGCAGCCGACAACAGTGACCCTCGCCACCGACCCAACGCCCAACGGCATCCGCCAGATGTCGCCAACCTCGGAGATTGAAATAGCCAACGCAGAAATCGGCTCGCTCTCCAACCAGCAGAGTTTCCCGCAAGGCAGGCAACAGGCTGTGATCGATGTTGTCGAAGATTCTTGGCATGAGATGATCCTGAGTGGCCGTCAGCCGAACGCTTGCCGGGTCGATGCTTTCGGCGCGAAGCGGATAGGTGTCGTCGTTAAGCCAGAATCTCGACCAGCGTCCCGTTTGGTGTCTGGTCGAACAGTGCGATCAGATCCTGATTGTGCATACGGATACAGCCATGCGAACGCGGCTCGCCGAGTGGTTCGGAATCCGGGCAGCCGTGGATGTAGATATAACGGCGCAGCGTATCGACGCACCCGCCACGATTGCGCCCCGGTTCGCACCCCGTGAGCCAGAGAATGCGCGTTAGAATCCAGTCGCGTTCTGGCCAGACGGCGGCCAGCGCCGCATCATAGATTTCGCCAGTCGGTCGCCGTCCACGAAAGACCGTTCCCGGCGGACAGCCGTCACCAATCCGTAGCCGCACCCGATGCCGACCACGCGGTGTGCAGCCACTCCCAATCTGCTCACCTGCGCCATTGCGACCGGTTGCAACGGGATAGCTGGTGCGCCGGTTTCCAGCATCCCAGAGCGTCAGGATCTGACGCTCAATCTCCACCAGCAGCCGAGGTTCCATCATCAGGTGCGCAGACGGACAACGGGACGGACAACGGAACCCAGCGCCAGCCCGACCGTCAGCAGCAGCGCTGCGGATGCTGGCCAGACAAACAGCGACCGCTGAGGTCGGAACGTGCGCTGATCGCGTTCGTTGGGTTCGAGTTGATCCAGCTCGGCATAGACGGCTTCGAGCTGTTCCAGATTCGTTGCCGCAAAGAAACGTCCACCGGTGGTCTCGGCGATCTGTTTGAGGGTTGTGGGGTCAAAGTCATTGCCCTGACGCAGCAGACGCATTCCGAAGGGCGTGCGGATGCCGACCTCGCCACCGCCAATCCCAATCGTGTAGACCCGTACCCCGGACTGTGCGGCGAGCTTTGCAGCGGCGATGGGATCGAGCGCCCCGGCGGTGTTCTGGCCATCCGTCAGCAGCACCAGCACACGCTGTCCTTCTGGCTGTTCGCGCAGCCGCTTGACGGCAACCGCGATGGCGTCACCGATGGCCGTTTCACGTCCAGCCAGACCGATCACCGCTTCATTGAGCATGGTTGCCACGGTCGCACCGTCGAAGGTCAGTGGCGTCTGAAGATAAGCCTGACTGCCGAACAGGATCAGACCGAGCCGATCCTGATCGCGGCGTTTGACAAAGCGCGTCGCCACCGCCTGCACTGCCGCCAGCCGCGAGACCGCCCGCCCGTTCAGTTCATAGTCTTCCTGCTCCATGCTGCCTGAGATGTCGAGCGCCAGCATCAGATCACGTCCGGCGACCGGCAGGCCGATCGGCTCGCCGATCCACTGTGGACGTGCGGCGCCCAGCACCAGCAGAGCCCAGGCCACAAGCGCCACCAGCAGACGCCACCAGGAAAAGCGCGAGCGTTCACCAGTCACCGGCAGTTGCGCATAAAACGGCAGTCGCAACGCCGCACCGATCTGGGCGCGGACAGGTGGCAGCCAACGCGCCAGCAACGGCAGTGGCAGCGCGAGCAGAACCCAGGGCCAATCGAGTGTGATCATCGGTGGATTTTCTCATTCTGGCTGGAAGCGGATTGCGCATTACGAATCCAGTCTGCGGCCAGTTTGTGCAGTTGTTCAGGATCGCCGTCTTGAGCCGTGGCATCCGCCCGATACGCTGCATCGGTGAACAACCGTCCCGCGCCCTGCGTGAAACCACCATTGCCGCCAGTTGCATCGAGAAATGACAGCCATGCCTGCCCGGTCAGTCCAGCGATCTGCGCAGACGGGAAACGCACCAGCGCCAGACGGCGTAATAACTGCGCAACACCAGCGGCAAAGCGGCGCACATCGCCATCGGCTGTCAGCGCGGTTTGGAGTGCGTCAAGTTGACGCAGTGCGATTCGGGTGCTGGTGCGCTGTTGATGCCAGCGCCGCCAAACGTGCGCCGTGAGCAGCAGCGTTGCCAGCAGCACTCCGGCGACCAGCCACCAGCCCGGCGCTGGTGGCCACCAGGACACCGGATCGGGCAGATGCCAGTCGCGCAGATTGGACAGTGGATCCGCATTCATCACCGTGAAGTCCCAAAACGTGCGCCCAGTTCATGCGCGAGCGTCGCGCCGACCGGCTGATGCGTCGCCAATTGCAGCAGGTGTGCGCGATGACGTTGCGCGAGCTGTTGCAGCCGATCCAACCGCTGCTGAAAGATGCTCCGATACGCTTCGCGCTGGCTGGCATGGGTCAGATCCAGTTGCTGCTGATGGCGACCATCCGTCACGGGATACCGACCAGGCGGCGGTACGTCGGACTCTAGCGCATCATGAATCAAAATCAGCAGCAGCTCCTGATCCGTGGCCAGATGACTGAGCCAGACGCTGTGTTCTGGCTGGATGTCGGCAAAATCGCTGATCACTGCGACCAGGCTGCCGGGACGGATCTGGCGGGTCAGATGCGCCCCCGCCTCGCTGATGGAAGCGTAGCCAGCCCCGGAGGCGACTGGCGCGGCGCTCAGACGCTCCAGCAGCGGCAGGAGTCCGGCACCCCGGGACGCAGGCTGGCGTTGCAGAGAACGGGTTTCATCGAACACTAGCCCGCCCACGCGATCCCCCCGATCGACCGCCGCCCAGCCAAGCAGCGCTGCCGTCTGTGCTGCAATCACCGATTTGAAAGTCACCCGGCTGCCAAAGCGCATCGATGCGCCCTGATCGACCAGCAGCCAGACCGGACGCTCGCGCTCTTCCCGAAACAGCTTCACATGCGGGATACCGGTGCGAGCCGTCACCCGCCAGTCCATGTTGCGTGGATCATCGCCCGGCTGATAAACCCGCGACTCGTCGAACTCCATGCCGCGCCCGCGAAAGCGCGACAGATGCCCGCCGCTGCGGGTCGCCAGCACCCGTCCACGCGGCGCGAGATCAAGCCGTCGCGCCTGTTCACGGAGTGCGATCAGCGCCTTGAGATCAGGACGGATGCCGGCATTCGCGGCGGTCTGGCGTGGAATGACAGTCGTCATAAAGGTACTGAATGATCAGTGATCCTGTGGGTCGGATGCTGGATAAAAGCGGTTGTCGAGCAGTTGATCTATGGAGTAAGGGCAATCGGTCGGGAAGGTTTCGGGCGGCAGGCCGGTTTCATCGCTGGCCAGTTGAACGGCATCGACATACGCCTCAGCAATCGTTTCGGCAAGCAATGACTTGAGACCGGGCGATTTTTTCAAATGTTTTGCCACGCGGTTGCGCTGTTCGATGATGGTGACGCGCCAACTACGACCATCGAATTCGCGCCAACGCTCGGACAGGGTTTGGAGTTGATATGCCCATTTCAACAGATGCGCGAGCAGGATGGTCAGCCGATTTTCCAGTTCGTGCTGATCGCTCTTGCTCATATCGCTCAGTTCTTCCAGTAGATGCTCGACATCCAGTTCCGCGTAGCGCCCCGTGCGCAGCAGTTCGGCATTCAGGGTTGCCCACGCGGAATAATCGGTTTGATAGAGCGTACTGAGTTCGGTCATGTTGCCCCCCCCGAGTCGGTTGTGCCATTTCGCATGTTGCCAGTGCGTTTAGGGCGCTGGCACCCGCGCTAGCAGCAGGTTGATGAAATCATCTGGGGTGCGTCCTTCCGCTTCCGATTCATAGGACAGCAGCACTCGATGGCGCAGAATGTCGGGAGCGAGTGCCTGCACATCGTCAGGCGAGACGTAATCGCGCCTATTCAGCCAGGCATTTGCTCTGGCGCAGCGGTCAAGCGCAATGGTGGCGCGGGGACTGGCACCGAAGCGCAACCAGCCGCCGAGATCAGCGGCATAGGCGGTGGGACGGCGCGTGGCCATCACCAGATGCACCAGATAAGTCTCAATTTCTGGTGCCATGTAGAGATCAAGAAGCGCCCGCCGTGCCGCGAAGACATCGGCCTGACTGACCACCACGCCTGAGCTGTCGAGCCGTTCGCCACGCGCCTCGTCACGGTTGAGCAACAGGATCGCACGCTCGGTGTCCAGATCGGGATAGTCCACGCGAACGTGCATCAAAAAGCGGTCGAGCTGCGCCTCCGGCAGCGGATAGGTGCCTTCCTGTTCGATTGGATTCTGGGTGGCCATGACCAGGAACAGACGCGGTAGCGGATAGGTTTCACGTCCGACCGTGACCTGACGTTCGCCCATCGCCTCCAGCAGCGCCGACTGCACCTTGGCGGGTGCGCGGTTAACCTCGTCAGCCAGCAGCAGATTGTGAAAGATCGGGCCGCGATCAAAGCGGAAACTGCCGTCGTTGGGTCGATAGATCTCGGTGCCGGTGAGATCAGCCGGCAGCAGATCCGGGGTGAACTGGATACGGTGAAAATCGCCTTCCAGTCCAGCGGCCAGCGCCTTGATGGCGGTGGTCTTGGCCAGCCCCGGCGCACCTTCGACCAGCAGATGTCCATCGGCAAGCAGCGCGGTCAACAGACGATCGATGAGCGTGCGCTGTCCGAGAATCGTCTGGGCAATGCGCTGGCGCAGTGCAGCGAACTGTGCAACAGCACGGGTTGAAGACGCGGCATCGCGGGTTGCTGCAAGCAGGTCAGGCGTGAATTGTTGATCCAAGGTTATTGCTCTCCATCGTGGATCTGATCGGTGCCACCGTCGGCATCTGCCATAAGGTTCCAGAATACTGAAATTTTAATCCGATTCAACGTCAGTTCTGGATAAGCGTTCTGGGAGCAGAACTGGCCAGGATTTCTGGATGTCGCCACCGTTGGTTTGCGGAGACGCCATGACCGAGTTCAACACGTTGTACTGCGATTTAGCTCAGGTTTGGAATGCCGCCAATGCCGAATCAGCCGAATGCTCAGCGGCGCCGATTGGGTGAATGCGGGAATTGCAGCTTTCGCGTTCCAGAAAGTGCTGCAACCGCAGCGGGTAAACGGAATCACCGGCTTTAGCCAGCATCAATTAAGGCCGCAATGATCCCAGGCTTCCGATCGAGAACGGTTCTGGTTCCAGACGCGCTTCCAGTTCAGCGATGCGGATCAGTGCCTGGAGATCGAGGATCTCAACCTGATTTCCCTGCATTCGGATGACGCCCTGGCCGGTTAGCGACCGGATCACCCGCGAGAAGGTTTCAGGCTGAACTGACAGCCGCGAGGCCAGGATGCCTTTGCGGACATCGAGTTCCAGAGACGTTTGACCAGGCGGCAGGCGAGCGGCCAGATAGCGAGCAACGCGACTGGCGGCAGTATGCAGCGTGAGGTCGTCGATCTCCGCAATCAGACCACGCAGGCGCTGGCTTAGAACGCCAAGTAAGAGAAAACAGGTCTCGACCGATTCACGCAACATGCTGGAAAAATCCGCGACATCCATGGCAATGAGTCGGGATGGACAGAGCGCAGATGCGCACACCGGATAGCGTGGGGCATTGAGAAACATCAGCGCCTCGGCAAAGGTCTGGCCGGGGCTGACGATCTCGATAACTTTCTCGGCACCCTCAGGCGAGAGTCTGAAGAGCTGCATCTGACCAGATAACAGCAGATAGAAACACCTGGCCGGATCGCCCTGGCTGAACAGCAACTGCTCGGCGTCCAGCGTCACGCGCCGGGCGTGGCGACTGACGCGCTCAAGCTGTGCAGTGTCCAGACGGGATAACAGCGATCCCTGGAGCAGTTCATCAATCACGGCTCGCCTGCCTTTGCGGTTTCATTCGTGCGCCCACCACAGGGAGGGCGCGACGCAGTGAGTTAATCCTGCTGGTGATAGCTCCGAATGCGCTCGACCTCATTCTTCGAGCCGAGGATGACGGGTACCCGCTGATGCAGTGATTCCGGCTGGAGATCAAGAATCCGCTCGGTGCCCGTGATGGAGCCGCCACCGGCCTGTTCCACGATAAATGACATGGGATTGGCCTCATAGAGCAGACGCAGCTTGCCCGCGGCACCCTTGGATTTCATCTTGGAATCGACCGGATACATGAAGACGCCACCACGGGTGAGGATGCGATGCACCTCGGCGACCATCGACGCAATCCAGCGCATGTTGAAGTCATCGTCACGCGGCCCATCCTTGCCATCCAGACATTCCTGCACATAGCGCCGAACTGGAGGCTCCCAGAAACGCAGGTTGGAGGCATTGATGGCGAACTCGCGGGTATCGACAGGAATCGTCATGCTGGGGTGGGTCAGAATGAACTCGCCGATGTTCTGATCCAGCGTAAAGCCATTCACGCCATTGCCGGTGGTCAGCACCATCATGGTTGATGGGCCATAGAGCGCATAGCCCGCTGCGACCTGCTGCGTTCCCGCCTGTAGAAAATCGCGCTCGCTCGGAAGCTGACTGCCGCCCGGGCAACGTAGGATGGAAAAGATAGTGCCAACCGAGACATTTACATCCATGTTGGATGAGCCGTCCAGCGGATCGAAGGTCAGGAGATATTTGCCACGCGGATACTGGCTTGGGATCGGATAGATGTCATCCATTTCTTCGGATGCCATCGCCGCCAGATGGCCAGCCCATTCATTGGACTTCAGGAACACATCATTGGAAAGAATATCCATCTTCTTCTGGGTTTCGCCCTGGACATTTTCGCTCCCGGCGCTTCCAAGCACCCCGACCAGGGCGCCGTGGTTGACCAGATTGCTGATCACCTTGCAGGCGGTGACCACGTCATTGAGCAGAGATGTAAAATCGCCCGTTGCGCCGGTCGTGCGGCGCTGTTCTTCAATGATGAACTGGGTAATCGTGGTGCCGTTATGCATGTCAATCCTCGTCTCGAAACACATCTTGTCAGTGTTGGTAAAGAGTCAGGCAGTATAGGGGTTTGAAAGGCGAACACAAAACCGCGTTTCCGCACGGCATCAGTGGCGGCGCTGACAATCGCTTTGCATCATTCCTGCCTTCAGCTATATTGCTGCGCAGCAGCATAAACCGCGAGTTCGTTCGTGACCGCCATTCTGGCCGTTGACGCGGCTACCTCAGAGGCCAACTGATGCTTCGTAAAATCCTGATCGCCAATCGCGGCGAGATTGCGGTGCGCGTGATCCGCGCCTGCGCTGAAATGGGGATTCGTTCAGCCGCGATCTATGCCGAAGCCGACCGTCATTCGCTCCATGTCAAGAAAGCCGACGAAGCCTACAGTCTCGGCAGCGATCCGCTGGCCGGTTATCTTAATGTGCATAACATCGTCAATCTGGCACTGGCCACCGGCTGCGACGCGGTGCATCCAGGCTATGGCTTTCTGTCTGAAAATCCAGAGCTGGCAAGAGCCTGCGTCCGGCGCGGCCTGACGTTCATCGGCCCGACGGCGGAGGTGATCGCCCGCATGGGCGACAAGACCGAAGCACGGTTGGCGATGCAAAAGGCCGGCGTTCCAGTCACGCCCGGCAGTCCCGGCAATCTGGAAAATCTCGACGAGGCGCTACGCTGCGCCGACGAGATCGGCTATCCGATCATGCTCAAAGCGACCTCCGGCGGCGGCGGGCGCGGTATCCGACGCTGCGATGATGCCAACGCGCTGCGTCACAATTATGAGCGGGTGATTTCGGAAGCGACCAAAGCGTTCGGTCGTGCCGAGGTGTTTTTAGAAAAGTGCGTCGTCAATCCTAAGCACATTGAAGTGCAGGTACTGGCCGATCAGCACGGCAATTGCGTACATTTATTCGAGCGTGACTGCTCGATTCAGCGCCGCAATCAAAAGCTGATTGAAATCGCGCCATCGCCGCAAATTGATGAAGCTGAACGGCAATACGTTGGTGGGCTGGCGGTATTGGCGGCACGGGCGGTCGGCTATACCAATGCCGGGACGATCGAATTTCTGCGCGATGCGGATGGGCGTTTCTATTTCATGGAAATGAATACCCGAATTCAGGTCGAACACACCATCACCGAAACCATTACCGGCGTTGATCTGGTTGAGGAGCAGATTCGTATTGCCGCTGGTTTGCCACTGCGCTTCAAACAGCATGAGATTCAGCGTCGTGGGTTTGCGATGCAGTTCCGCATCAATGCCGAAGATCCAAAGAACAATTTCTTGCCGAGCTTCGGGCGCATTTCGCGTTATTACGCACCCGGCGGCCCCGGCGTGCGCACCGATGGCGCGATTTACACCGGCTATACCATTCCGCCACATTACGATTCGATGCTCGCCAAGGTCATTGTCTGGGCATTGAATTGGGATGACGTGGTGAGTCGCGGACATCGGGCGTTGCGCGATATTGGCGTGTACGGCGTTAAAACGACGATTCCGTTTTATCAGGAAATTCTGCTCAATCCTGATTTCCGCGCTGGCAGTTTCGATACCAGTTTTCTGGAGACACACCCGGAGTTGCTGGACTATTCCACCAAGCGCCGCCGCGAGGATGTCGCCGCCGTACTCGCCGCAGCGATTGCGGCTCATGCCGGTTTATAGCGCGGTCGTCATCAACCGCATCATCCATGTGAGTGCAAACATCATGCAATGGTCAGAGATCGTCGCCGATCCCGCGCTCAAGAATTTGCCGTACAAGATCGAAACCAACGAATACGGGCAGATCGTCATGTCACCGCACAAACGCATCCATGCCATCTGGCAGGGTGAGATCGAATGGCAGTTGCGCCAGTGTCTGCCCAGGGGACGCACCGCGCCGGGGTTCGCGATCGATACGCGACTGGGCACCAAGACGCCCGATGTCGTCTGGTACTCCCGGGAGCGCGAAGCCGACCTGCTGGCCGATCAGCGTTTGGCACCCGAAATCTGTATCGAAGTGCTCTCGGGGAGCAACACCAATTACGAGCTGGCAACCAAGCAGACGCTGTACTTCGAGGCGGGCGCCCTGGAGGTCTGGCAATGTGACGAGACCGGCGCGCTCCGCTTTCATACCCCGGCGGGTGAGCGGACGCAGTCCGTGCTGGCACCCAAGTTTCCGCGACAACTGACCTGAGGGGTCGGCCTGTTCGACCGCGCCGACCCAGACCCGAGCATCCATTTAACCGCTTGCCTCGCTTTTCGAGAACGCCACCATGCCGAAAATCAACATTACCGATGTCGTTCTGCGCGACGCCCATCAGTCACTGCTTGCGACGCGGATGCGCACCGAGGACATGCTGCCGATCTGTCCCAAGCTCGATGCCATCGGCTACTGGTCACTGGAATGCTGGGGCGGCGCGACCTTTGATGCGTGTGTGCGCTTTCTGAAAGAAGACCCGTGGGAACGGCTGCGCCAACTGCGCGAAGCCTTGCCAAAGACCCGGCTGCAAATGCTGTTGCGCGGCCAAAATCTGCTCGGCTACCGGCACTATTCCGATGACGTGGTGCGGGCTTTCGTCGCTCGTGCTGCCGATAACGGCATGGATGTCTTCCGCATTTTCGATGCGCTGAATGACACCCGCAATCTCAAAACCGCGATTGAAGCGACCAAGGCGGCGGGTAAACACGCGCAGGGCACGATCTGCTATACGGTCAGTCCGGTACACAATGTCGCCGGTTTCGTGGCGATGGGGCGCGAGCTGGCGGCAATGGGTTGCGATTCGATTGCAATCAAAGACATGGCCGGACTGCTGACGCCCTACGTCACCGCCGATCTGGTCAAGGCGCTGAAAGACAACGTGAGTCTTCCGTTGCATCTGCATTCACATGCCACCTCCGGGCTGGCCGACATGTGTCATCTCAAGGCCATCGAAAATGGCTGCGACACGCTCGACACCGCGATTTCATCGATGGCTGGCGGCACGTCGCATCCGCCGACCGAAAGCCTGGTCGCGGCGTTGCGCGGCACCGAGTACGACACTGGGCTGGATCTGGAGGCCATTCAAGAAATCGGCTTGTATTTCTATCAGGTACGCAAGAAATATCATCAGTTTGAGAGCGAATTCACCGGCGTCGATACCCGCGTTCAGGTCAATCAGGTGCCCGGCGGTATGATTTCCAATCTCGCCAACCAATTGAAAGAACAGAATTCTTTGGAGCGGATGAGCGCAGTGCTCGAAGAAATCCCACGGGTGCGCAAGGATCTGGGCTATCCGCCGCTGGTCACGCCAACCTCGCAGATCGTCGGCACCCAGGCCGTGCTGAACGTGCTGACTGACAAGCGCTATCAGACCATCACTAACGAGGTGAAGCTGTATCTGCAAGGGCGTTATGGCCGCGCTCCGGCGGCGGTCAATCCGACGCTCCAGCAGCAGGCCATTGGCAACGAAGAACTGATCGACTGCCGCCCCGCCGATCTCTTAAAACCGGAACTGGAACGTCTGCGCCACGACATCGGCGAACTCGCGCACTCTGATGAAGACGCGCTGATCTATGCGATGTTTCCCGAAATCGGGCGTAGCTTTCTGGAACAGCGCGCCGCCGGAACACTGCACCCGGAACCACTGGAACCGCTACGGACTGCCGATAGTCCGCGCACCGCGCCGACTGAATTCAACATCGCCGTCCACGGCGAGACTTATCACGTCAAGGTAACGGGTACCGGTCATCACAGCCAAGCCGACCGGCATTTCTATTTCACCATCGACGACGTGCCGGAAGAAGTGGTGGTCGAAACGCTCGATGAACTGGTCTTGACCGGCGGGACGCAGGGCGCGGTGAAAAAGGCCATCGTCGGTCGCCGTCCTAAGCCCAGCCAGCCTGGCCATGTCGCCACGTCAATGCCCGGCAACATCGTCGATGTGTTGGTGAAAGAAGGCGACAGCGTCACCGCCGGTCAGCCGGTGCTGGTGACGGAGGCGATGAAGATGGAAACCGAGATTCAGGCACCCATTGCAGGCACCGTCACGGCGCTGTTTGTGATCAAAGGCGATGCAGTCAATCCTGACGAAGTGCTGCTGGAGATCAGCCCGGCATAGTTGATAAGCGGAGATCTGTCCAGAGTCGCCGCGTGGGCGCGGACTGGTTCATGGTATAGAAATGCAGTCCGGGCGCACCGCCGTCGATCAGCTGGCGACAGAGGTTTAGAACGACTTCGTGACCGAAAGCGCGGAGACTTTTAACGTCATCGCCATACCCTTCGAGTCGGCGGCGAACCCAGCGCGGGATCTCGGCACCGCAGGTATCCGAGAAGCGGGCGAGCTGGGTGTAGTTGGTGATGGGCATGATGCCGGGAATGATGGGGATGTCGACGCCGACGGACTGACAGCTTGCCACGAACGCGAAATAGGCGTCGGCGTTGTAGAAATACTGGGTGATGGCACCATCGGCACCGGCATCGACCTTGCGCTTGAAGTTTTCCAGATCACGCGCCGGATTGCCTGATTGGGGGTGATATTCGGGATATGCCGCAACTTCAATGTGAAAGGCATCAGCGAATTCAGTACGCACGAAGCTCACTAACTCATTGGCATAATGAAAATCGCCGCGATCACCGGCACCCATGCCCGACGGCATGTCACCACGCAACGCGACCAGACGCCGGATACCCTGTTGCTGATACTGGCTCAGAAGCTCACGCACCTGTTCGCGGGTCGAGCCGATACAGGCCAGATGCGGCGCGGTGTCGATGTTCAGGCCGCGCAACCAGGCGACCGTGTCCAGCGTACCCTCGCGGGTCGAGCCGCCCGCGCCGTAGGTCACTGAAAAATAAGCTGTATTAAGCGTATTAAGCTGATTGATTTCGAGCTTGAGCTTTTCCATGCCCTCGGCAGTCTTGGGCGGGAACAGCTCGACGCTGTAGAGCGGCGTGGAACGATGTGACATAACCATGAATTCAATCTCTGTAAAATGGAACGCCGATGTCGTGTTAGCTCAATTAACCTATATTTAATCCGCAGTCACACCAACACCTGGCAACCGCATTCCATTTCAATCACGACAGGTGAAATTTGCCGCGTCGTCCGCTCTTTGCGGACATGCAAAACTAATAACGTCAGCGGGTCAAAGACGATCACATCTTTCACGCCTTGAGACAGATAAAACGGCGGCCCGATTTCCAGATCCTTGGCTTCATAGCCTTTACTGACGACTTCAATCACAGCTTCTGGAATCATGGTTAATGCCGAATCCTGTTCTTCCTCGCTTGGTTCTTGGCAAAAAATTGAAATATCTGGTCGCTTTAACCCATTTGGAAACTGGATATACACATCCACGGCATGAACGCATTGACAAGCAGATCGAGCGGTTTCAGTGATTCCGCGCAGAATCCGCTCAATATGCTTTTGATGACGATAAACTGGTTGCGCTTCCCAAATCGGAAGGCCATTAACAATCTCAAGACGAATGCCAAGTTCGCTAGCCTGAAGCAGGGTTGTCGGTAAGCTCATGGGTAATTGGCTAATGTGCTGGCTACGGGGTAGACGTTTGAAGATGCAATAATATCACCTGCGCCAAAACCTCTCCCCAATCGGGGAGAGGAAAACAAATTCCTATCAATACCGATAATTCTCGGCCTTATACGGCCCCTCGACCGGAACGCCGATATAGTCCGCCTGCGCCTTGGAAAGCTGGGTCAGCCTGACGCCGATCTTTTCCAGATGCAGCCGCGCCACGTCTTCATCGAGATGTTTGGGCAGCACGTAAACGCCGACCGGATACTCAGCGGGCTTGGTGAAGATCTCGATTTGAGCCAGCACCTGATTGGTGAAGCTGTTGGACATCACGAAGCTCGGGTGACCGGTGGCGCAGCCAAGATTGACCAGCCGTCCCTCGGCCAGCAGGGTGATGCGATGACCGTCCGGGAAGACGATCTGATCGACCTGTGGCTTGATATTGACCCAATTGTACTTTTTCAGGCTATAGACCTGGATCTCGTTGTCGAAGTGACCGATGTTGCAGACGATCGCCTGATCCTTCATCGCCACCATGTGGTCATGGGTGATGATGTCGGTGTTGCCGGTGGCGGTGACAAAGATGTCCATCATCGATACCACGTCATCAATGCGTACCACCCGATACCCTTCCATCGCGGCCTGGAGCGCACAGATCGGGTCGATTTCAGTGACCCACACGGTCGCGCCAAGTCCGCGCAGCGACGCCGCCGAGCCTTTGCCGACATCGCCAAACCCGCACACCAGCGCCAGCTTGCCCGCGATCATCACATCGGTCGCGCGCTTAATGGCGTCCACCAGCGACTCGCGGCAGCCGTAAAGATTGTCGAATTTGGACTTCGTCACCGAATCATTGACGTTCATTGCCGGGAACAGCAGTTGACCGTCGCGGTGCATCTGATAGAGCCGATGTACGCCAGTGGTGGTTTCCTCGGTGACGCCCTTGATCGCTTTGGCGATGCCGTGCCAGTGCTGCGGGTTGCGGGCAAAGGTGCGGTTCAGCAGACCCAGCACCGCGACCCATTCCTCGCTGTCGCTGTCGGTCGTCGCAGGAATCGCGCCCGCGTTCTCGTACTCCACGCCCTTATGGACGATCAGCGTGGCATCGCCGCCGTCGTCGAGGATCATGTTCGGGCCACCGCCATCCGGCCAGTTCAGCACCTGTTCAGTACACCACCAGTATTCTTCAAGCGTCTCGCCCTTCCAGGCATAGACCGGAATCCCAGCGGCGGCGATGGCGGCGGCAGCGTGATCCTGGGTCGAGAAGATATTGCAGGAACACCAACGCACCTGTGCGCCGAGTTCAACCAGCGTTTCGATCAGCACGGCGGTCTGGATGGTCATGTGCAGACTGCCGGTAATTCGCGCGCCAGTCAGCGGTTTGGAAGTGCCGAACTTCTGGCGCAGCGCCATCAGTCCTGGCATTTCGGTTTCGGCAATGACCATTTCCTTGCGGCCAAAATCAGCCAGCGCAATGTCGGCAACCTTGTAATCGGTCAACTCACTCATGGTTAATCACGTCTCGATGAATCGTGAGTGAGCGCCGTTAAAAAAATTGACCGCAGCCCCCGAGCCTGGCCTGGATTACTCCAGGTCGCAACGCTCCTCGGTGACGAGGTTTGACCTGTCAGGTAGTCATTTTTGGGGTTTTCTCAAGACGACCTGTCATTAGGATAAGGCATGTACACACTTTGCGATATTTTAATGGATGAGTCGCACTGATGCCAGATCTGAACAGCCGGGCGGGCGTTTTTCTCTGGGGTTGATGCATCCAGGCTTATCGGCCATCACACATTCCGCTTCCGCCATTCCAGACTCCAGCCATTAGCCTGAAGCGACCCATCAGCGAGGACGGCAGCGAGACGGGGCATGACCGCAGTCAGTCGTTCCGCAAACTGCCAGGGTGGGTTGATGATCGCCATGCCTGATCCATGCAGACCAAAATCATCAGTTTGCGGACGCACCTGCAACGTTGTCACCAGTAACGCCGGAACATGGCGCAAACAGCGACGTAGCAGGCTGTCTGCCTGATCACGCTGCACGCCAAGCCGGGGATGCCAGACGGCATAGACGCCGGTTGGCCAGCGTGCATAAGCGGCGGCGAGACCGTCCGCGACCCGCTTGTAATCGCTTTTGACTTCATAGGGCGGATCGATCAGCACCAGCCCCCGTGCCGGCTTTGGCGGGAGCAGCGCGGGCAATCCTTCAAAGCCGTCACGGTGATGGAGATGAATGCGGGGATCACCCAATGCCGTCTGCCTTAGGGTTGCGATCTCGTTCGGGTGTAGCTCCATCAGGATCAAGCGGTCATGAGTGCGCAGAAGATGTCCGGCAAGCAGCGGCGAGCCAGGATAGCGGCGGCAGCCGCCATCCGGGTTATGTGCTGCAATGGCCGCCACATAGCTCGCCAGTTCCGGGAAAGCAGCGCGTTGTGCCCAGAAGCGTCCGATGCCGCCGGCACTTTCGCCGGTTTTGCCCGCCTGCCCGCTCTCCAGATCGTAGACTCCCGCACCGGCATGGGTATCCAGATAGACCAGCGGCTTGGGTTTGGCCAGCAGCGCTTCCAGCAGCAGCGTCAATACCGCATGTTTGAAAACATCGGCATGGTTGCCAGCATGAAAGCCATGTAGATAACTCAGCATGACGATTGGCGCAGTGTCATGGCTGGCATCCAGTCGCGTCTCATGCTCGATGGCTCAGGCATCATCCGCCAGCGATGCCAATGGCTGACCAAAGATCGTCTGATAACCCTCGGCATAGGGTGCTAATGCCTCATAGACATAATCCGGCACGATCCGCGCTTCATACTGCGGAAATTTACTGCGGACATGGTTGAGATTGCGCAGCAGTTTCATCTCAATGACGGCACGGGCGAACTCCAGACCGCGTGGACCTTTATTGCGTTGCAGCCAGGCAACCAGCTTGCGGATTGGATATGGCGGGCGTTTAGCACCCGGCGGATGGGTGAGACGTTCCATGAAGCGCGGCATGCCACGGGTGCGGTCGCCGCCGCTGGTCAGTGTGCCAAACTCCAGATCAGGACCCAGTAGTTCGACCAGCTCCGCACCCGTAGCAGTCCGCGCCAAGAGCCATTGCCAACCGAGTTCCGCACCCATGTAGCCCACGGTCAGATCGCTGTGTGCATTGGGATAATCAAAGCAGGACAGACAGGCTGACGGAAAGATGCCGTGCAGTTTGTCCATTGGGAAATCGACATAGTTGACCCGTTCGACATGACCATCGTCATGACGCATCCAGAACCGGAAATCCTGCATGAACTCGTGATGGGCGATGGTCGCTGGCGAGCGCGAGACCTGACTTAAAAAATAGGTCAGATCAGGATAGGTGACATTGTCGCTGCATGGAATGCCAATGACGATGAGCTGCTCCAGACCAAGTTCCGGCTCGATGCTACGTAGCGCATGAACCTGACAGCTCGTGCCAATAAAGGCCAGCCGCCGGATGCCCTGTTCGCGCACGTCATCAAGCAGGCGCAGATTAGGCGAGAGACAGGGCTTGTTGCCGGCGGTCGCCAGCACTTCAGCGGGCGTGCGAGCCAGCACCGGGAGCGCCTGAAAGCGCGTTCCAGGCGCGGCACCGGTGGCGATAACGGCATCAACCCGACCCTGTTCAAGTAGGCGGGCGGCGAGCGCGGTGACGATGCCCGTCCACTGTGCCTTGGGGTTGGGGTGACGCAGACGGGCGGCAAACTGGGTCTGATGGATGCCAAAGCGCAGTTCATCGTCGTGGTGACGGCGGCGACCGTGGAGACGTTGTTCGATGTCTGCACTGCGATTCTCGACGAACATGCAGGCATGTTGCATCGCTGGCTTGAATGTGCTGTCGCAGAGACCACAGTCGCTGCACAGACGCGGGCGACCCTGGAGACGTTCGTCGTGACTGAGCAGAGAGATCTGACCCAGTCCTTTCGATGGGCCATCGCCCACAGTGGTGAGTGTGGCGTCGCTCATGTCATGGCTCCATTATGATGTCTGGCGCGGGAATCGCGGGCGGGGTAAGGGATCGACATCGGGGTGCGCGTCTCCTTGAAATAATCGGTGTAGTGAGCTTGCGGGCAAAGACATCCGAGGGCAGGGGTGCCCCGTGACCGTCGCGTCACAGTCTGGTAGTCTGCCGAAATGCACTAGCAGAGTCTATTGATTGCGGACAAATTGATCCAACCTCCTTGACCACGCTCAGGCATGGGCGCTAGGGTCGCAGGCTTGGTTGGAATCAGCTTCCGGTTCACTGCCACGCCGTTTCAATCTGCTGTGCCGGGTTCCCCGAATTTTTAGGTTTCTCAACTGAATCACAGTCACCAGGTCTATCGCGTATGCCCATCCCTTTTCCGTTTTCCGCTGTCGTCGCCCAAGAGGAGATGAAGCGTTCACTGCTGATTGCGGCTATCGACCCGTCGATTGGCGGGGTTCTTGTGTTCGGCGACCGGGGCACCGGCAAGTCCACCGCGATTCGCGGACTCGCCGCGCTGCTGCCCAAGATGCGGGCGGTCGATTGCACCTATAACTGCGATCCCGACGCGCCAGAGGATGCGCTGTGCGCCGACTGCCGCGCCAAAAAAGGCCCGCTGAAGAGCCGTCAGGTGCCGGTGCCCGTGGTTGATCTGCCACTCGGCGCGACCGAAGATCGGGTCATCGGCGCACTGGATCTGGAGCGGGCGCTGACCAAGGGTGAAAAGGCGTTTGAGCCGGGGCTGCTCGCCCGCGCTCATCGCGGTTTTTTATACATCGACGAGGTGAATCTGCTGGAAGACCATCTGGTTGACTCGTTGCTCGACGTGGCCGCCTCCGGCGAAAATCTGGTCGAACGCGAGGGTTTAAGCATTCGTCACCCGGCGCGTTTCGTGCTGGTCGGCTCTGGCAACCCGGAAGAGGGCGAACTGCGTCCGCAGTTGCAGGATCGTTTTGGTCTGTCGGTTGAGGTCAAGACGCCACAGGATTTGCCGACCCGGATGAAAGTGGTGCGCCTGCGCGACGAGTTTGAGCGCGATCCTGCCGCGTTCGTGCACAAATGGAAAAGCAAGGACGCCAAAGTCCGCAAGCTGATCGAGAAAGCCAAGGATCTGCTGAAGACCGTCACCGTTCCTGATGCGACGCTCGAAGACGCTGGTCGTCTGTGCATCAAGCTCGGCACTGACGGTCTGCGCGGCGAGCTAACGCTGATTCGTGCGGCTCGGGCGCTCGCCGCGTTGCACGGTGACACCGAGGTCACGCAAAAACACCTGAAATCAATCGCGACGTCGGCCTTGCGTCATCGTCTGCGCCGCGATCCGCTCGATGAATCCGGCTCGACCAGCCGTGTCGAACGTGCCGTTGTGGAGCTATTTGGCGCATGAGTACCGCTGTTGTGACTGGCGAGCGCCCGCCGCAAGCCGCCTCGCCCTGGGAGGATGCGGTGCTGGCCGCCGCACTGATGACGGTCGATCCGATCGGTACGGGTGGTGTTGCACTCCGCGCCCTAGCCGGGCCGGTGCGCGATCAATGGCTGTCGATCATGCGCGATCTACAGCCGGAAGACGCGCCGCAACGCCGGATTCCGCTGCATGTCTCCGATGGCCGACTGCTCGGCGGACTGGATCTGGCCGCGACCTTGAGCGCCGGACGCCCAGTCGCCGAGCGCGGGCTGCTGGTTGAGGCGAATGGCGGCGTGATCGAGCTGGCGATGGCTGAACGCATCGCCCCCGGCACGGTGGCTCGCCTAACCAGCGCCTTCGATTTCGGCGAAGTCGTGCTGGAACGCGATGGTCTGGCGATGCGCAATCCGTCGCGTTTTGCACTGGTCGCGCTCGATGAAGGCGTAGGTGAGGATGAGGGTCTGCTGAATGCGCTGAGTGACCGCCTTGCTTTTCATCTCGAATTGACACATATCCGGGTACACGAGGCGATTGCCTGCGATTACGACGCCGCTGACCTGCTGGACGCTCGGACCCGTTTACCATCCGTCACCATCACCGACGAACAGATTGAGGCACTGTGCGGCACGGCGCTGGTGCTAGGCATTCCCTCGTTACGCGCCTCGATTTTCGCCTGTCGGGCGGCCTGCGCGGCAGCAGCATTGGCTGAACGGAGCGAAGTGACGGATGCCGATTTATCGGTCGCCGGACGATTGGTGCTGGCGCCACGAGCAACACAATTGCCGCCGATGGAACCGCCGCCAGATGCCGAGCCACCGCCGCCTGAGCCGGAGGAACCGGATCAGAATCAAAATCAGAACAACGAACAGCAAGAACCCCAAGAGCTGGAAGATCAGATTCTGGAGGCAACCAAGGCCGCGATTCCAGCCGGTCTGCTTGCACAGTTACAGATGGGCAAGCTGCGTCGTTCGCGTTCGCGGGCGACCGGCAAAGCGGGTGCCGTTCAGAATGCGCAAACGCGGGGACGACCAGCAGGCGTCCTGCACGGCGAACCGCGCGCCGGATTACGGCTCAACGTGGTCGAAACGCTCCGTGCCGCCGCGCCTTGGCAACGCTTGCGCCGCGAGGAACGCGCTCGCAGTGGTCAACCATCGACCCGGATCGAGGTGCGTCAGGACGACTTTCGCATCACCCGTTTCAAGCACAAATCCGAGACCACGACCATCTTTGTCGTCGATGCCTCCGGCTCCTCGGCACTGCATCGTCTGGCGGAGGCCAAGGGCGCGGTTGAACTGCTGCTGGCGGATTGTTATGTCCGCCGTGACAAAGTCGCACTGGTCGCCTTTCGGGGTCAGGGCGCTGACGTGCTGTTGCCACCGACCCGTTCCCTGGTCAGAGCCAAGCGCAGTCTGGCTGGATTGCCGGGCGGTGGCGGCACGCCGTTGGCGTCGGGGATTGATCTGGGGATGATTCTGGCGGATTCGGTGAAACGCCGTGGCGGAACGCCGGTGCTGATTCTCATGACCGATGGACGGGCGAACGTGGCGCGGGATGGTTCCGGCGGTCGCACTCGCGCCAACGATGAGGCGTTAGCCGCCGCGCGAGTGGTGCGTTCGCTGGAGATTACGGCGCTGGTGATCGACACCTCGCCGCGTCCGCAACAGCAGGGACGTGATCTGGCGCGTGAAATGGGCGCGGTCTATCTGCCATTGCCACATGCCGATGCCAACTCGCTGACCCAGGCGGTGCGCGCCACGTCAGGTTGACGGATCAGACTGCGGTTCTGCCAGAAGAGCGATTGCCCCGTCCACCCAGACCCGGCATGTCAACCACAGACCGGCACGCTGTATCCAGGCGGTGCCATTAGGGAGGTCGCTCGTGAAATCGATTGTCGTGGCGTGTTTTCTGGCAGCCATCCTTTCAGGATGCGCGGTTCTGGTCGGGCCGCCGGTGGCGCGAGTCGCCCCGGCCTATCCTGCACCAGCATGGTACGCGTGGATGCCTCATGTGAGATACGGCTGGGGCTGGTATCGCCCGTTTCACGGTTGGTACGGCTACGGCTGGCGTCGTCCGCTCTGGGGCAGGCGCTGGTAACTGGATGCTCACGGCCAGGACGTGCAACATAAAATTTGGAGACTCTTACATGCATCACGTCACGATCGTCGGTTCGGGTTTTGCCGCGCTTACCGCTATCCAGACCCTGCGCCAGACCAAAGCTGATATTGAGATCACACTGGTCAGCCGCACGGCTGAATTCATCTATTATCCCGGACTGATCTGGGTGCCCTGCGGATTGCGCACCGGTGATGATCTGCGTATCGACCTGACGCGCTTTTTCAAGCGCATGAATGTCCGGCACGTTGCCGCCGAGGCCACCGGTCTGAGCGCAGATGGCCGCATTCTGGAAACCACCGGCGGTTCAATTGAGAACGACGGTCTAATCATCGCCAGCGGCGGGCGTTTTATCAAAAAACTGCCCGGCATCGAACATGCCATCACGCCTTGCGAGGGGATCGCCTCTGCCGAAGCTATCCGCGACCGGGTGCGGGCGCTGGATCGCGGCACCATCGCCATGGGTTTTGCCAGCAATCCGAATGAACCCAGTTCGATGCGCGGCGGTCCGATCTTCGAGTTCCTGTTTGGAATGGATCATCAACTGCGCAAGGAAGGGCGGCGCGACCGGATCAACTTAGCCTTCTTCACGCCCGCCGAGCGTCCCGGCAACCGGCTTGGCCCCAAGGCCGTCGGCGGTTTGCTGGCTGAGATGGCGCGGCGTGACATCGCCACCCACATCGGACACAAACTCAAATGTTTTTCGCCAGACAAAGTGACGACCGAGAGCGGCGAGTTCGACGCTGACCTGATCATTTTCATGCCCGGAATGACCGGCAATCTCTGGTTCGACAACACCGCGCTGCCGCGCTCCTCTGGCGGCCTGCTCCAGGCCGATGCGCAGTGTCGCGTTCCCGGTTTCGAGCGGGTCTATGTTGCAGGTGACGCAGGCAGTTTCCCGGGGCCGGACTGGATGCCAAAACAGGCGCACATGGCCGATCTTCAGGCGCGTGCCGCCGCTCGCAATCTGGTTGCCGAGTTCACTGGGCGTGAACCCACCGAGACGTTCAAGGTGGAACTCATCTGCATCGTCGATGCCAACGGCAGCGGGATGCTCGTGGTGCGCACTGAGCGCTATAACCTGGTACTGCCTGCGCTGCGGATCTTCCACTGGATGAAACGCTTCTTCGAGTGGCTGTATTTACGGCGTTTCCGCTGAGTTCTCAATTCCATTCAAGACCCGCTCTGCTGTCTTATCGCCATCGCATGTGATAACCGGACGTTGTGGCGGGTTTCAAACCCGCCACGATGCCAAGGCCATGTCTGGTAAAGTGGACCCCATGTCCAGGACAGTTTTTTCCCGAATTTAAGTGGTGCTGGCCACCTCAATCGCAGCGGTTTGGCGCTGCCCCAGTTCCGATT
>CAIUAY010000068.1 GCA_903897335.1 uncultured Chromatium sp.
AACAGATCATCACAAAGGCAGTACACGAATATAATTTGGGTGTCCATCGGGGTTCCTCGCCGGTCGTTGTGCAGTAGGGGTACTCACAACGCTAGCAAACTCCGATGGACGCCGATCTATCAAGGTGGCAACTTGGGTTAAATAATTGAATTTAAAAGGACAGGCATTCGGATGCGTCAGGCGATTCTGAAACAGCTCCTGCTGCTGGTGTTCCTGCCACTTTTACTGCTGGCATTGCTCCTGCTGGTCGCCAACACCGATTCGGGACGACGTTTGATCGTCTGGGGGCTTGCTGACATCACGCACGGACAGCTCCTGATCACGGGCTTGAGCGGAAACCTGCCCTTGGCGCCGCGTCTGGCACATCTTGAATGGCGCAATCAGGAAGGCGTCTGGCTCCAGATCGATGATGTTGCGCTTGACCTTAACCTTTGGAAACTGCGCCAGCATGAACTGGTGATCGAGACGCTAAGCGCCCGCCGGGTCGTGCTCACGCGCCGCCCGCCACGCCGCAAACTGGTGACGCCGCCCCGACTGCCGTTACCGCTGCGGCTCCAACGCCTGACGATCGGGCAGTTTGCCCTTGCGGAGAGCGTCGTCACTGTTCCGCTGACTCTGGGCGTGACCGGAAGCGCCGTCTTCACTGGGATCACGGATCTTGAGGCCGATCTGCGCCTGAGCGTTCCCGACCGAACAGACCAGTATCAACTCAGTGCGCAGGTCAGGAACGGACAGGCCAATCTGCAACTGGATCTCAACGAGTCCCCCGACGGACTGCTTGCCCGCATCGCCAGACAGTCCGGGCTTGCCGCGTTGACGGCATCTGACGGGATCAGCGTCACCAGCCATCTGGCAGGAACACGCGACGGGTTAACGCTGGATGCTGCGCTTGCCAGCGGCGCATTCAGCCTCACTGCCAAGGGTTCGCTGGATCCAACGCTTGGCGCAGCCACGCAATTGCATGTGGTCGCCCGTGCGCCGGCACTCCGCTTCGCGCCTGACGCCCGTCTGGCATGGCGGCAGGCGACATTGACTGCGGATCTCAGTGGCCCCTGGCACGCACCGCAGGGAAAAGTACAGACCGAGTTGAGCGGATTGACGCTGTCGAGCGTGACGCTCGACCAGCTCACCGCCTGCGCCACGCTGACGGCTGAACGTCTACGTCTGGATGCCGTCACCACGGGTTTCCGTCTACCGTTCGCGCTCCCTGCACGCACTGCCCAGCCGTTGCGCGTCGCCGCTGAACTCAACCACGGCAAACCGGACTGGCCGTTTCAGATCAGTCTTCATCATGCACTGCTTGACGCCAGCGTCATGGGTCAGGCTAAAGCGGTCAGGGCAGGACTCGACTGGACGCTGGCGCTGCCCAACCTTGCCGGCCTGATTCCGCGCTGGTCTGGAACTTTACAGTCACGGGGACGGCTGACGGGAGGAATGGATGCGCCAGAAGTCACTGCCATCCTTAATGCAGAGATCGCCGCGCCGCTGTTATCCGGTGAACGGCAACGGGGGCGACTTGCCGGTCAGCTTGACGCACGTCTGGTCGAACGCTGGGGAACGCTCAAGTTGACTGGCGACTGGGCTGGCCAGCCGATCGTCATTGATCTCAGCGCCGGAACACGCCCCGGAACAGTCTGGCAGCTCGCGCTTGGCCACAGCCACTGGGCCAGCCTGACGGCCAGCGGCGCCATGACTATTGCGCCAGCCACGGGTCTGCTTCAGGGCGAGCTACAACTTGGCGTCGAGCGACTGGCCGATCTTGCTCCGTTCCTGCCACTGACGGCAACGCCGCTTGACGGTCGTCTCGCGTTGCGTCTGGCGCTGCCGCCTGATGGCACGGCTGAGGTCATCGCCAGTGGCGAGGAACTGCGACTGCCTGCCGATCTTGGCATCGGCAAACTGGATCTCAATCTGCATCTGCATGACCTCCAGCGCACCGCCGAAATCCAGTCACGCTTGCGTCTGGATCGGCTGTCATTCGGCAGTCCAGAGCACCGCGTCACCGGCACGCTGACCGCCACGGTGGATGGTTCGGCGACACAGCCCGACCTGACCCTGAAGACCGATCTCAACTCATCCGCCGGACGTCTGCGCCTGGACACGGCAGGGCGCTTGACGCGACCGGCTCGTCGTCTGGCCGTGCAGCGCCTGACGGCCAGCGTCGGCGACGAGAACCTGCGTCTGCTTGCACCCATGACACTGGATCTGGCGGACGGCGTGGCTGTCGATCATCTGCGTCTGGGATTGCGCACGGGTTCCGTCGACATCGCCGGACGTGTGATGCCGACCCTGGATTTACGCGCAACACTCGTCGCCCTGCCGCTGGAACTCCTGAGTCTAGCCGCGCCGGTCTCGCCGCTGCTGGGCACCATCACCGGAACGCTCTCGGGCACGACTCAGCTTAGCGGCACGCTGAGCGCCCCGCTCGGATCGTGCACTCTCCAGGCGCAAGGTCTGCGCATCACCAGAGGCGCGGCGCGCAGTCTGCCGCCGCTCGGAATCACGGCGAAGATCCAGCTCGAACCGAGCACGACCAGTCTGGTTATAGACAGTACAGCGGACGCCGCGAACCATCTTGGAATACAGGGTCGGATCGCCGGATCGTTGCCGCGTCTGGCGACTGCGCCGCTCGATCTGCGAGCGCACGGACGCCTGAATCTTAACTTGCTTGACCCACTGCTGACCGGCGGCGGACGCCAACTCCACGGACAGATCATGCTCGACACCCAGATCACCGGCACGCCCGCCATTCCGCGTCTGAACGGCACTGCCCAGCTTACCAATGCCGCTTTCTGGGATCGCACCATCGGGCTGGCCATCACCCAAGTGGCTGGCAATCTGAGCCTGAGCGGGGACAGTCTGCGTCTGGAACGTCTTGCCGGAACCGCTGGAGAAGGCAGTCTGGTCATGAACGGCAGTCTGGGCGTGTTTGCCGCTGGATTTCCGCTTGACCTGACCCTGACCGCCAGAAACGCCCGCCCTTTCCAGAGCGATCTGCTCGACGTCCGTGGCGACGCCGACCTGCGTCTGAGCGGAAGTCTCGCTGAGGGTTTGCGCACGTCAGGCACGATGCGTCTGAGCCGCGTCGAGGTGCATCTGCCCGAACGCCTGCCACCCAATGTCGCGACGCTCAAGGTGCGCGAGCGCGGTGCGCCCCGCGCCGCCGAACATAATACCAGCGGTGGCATGGCACGGATCGCTCTCGATCTCATGGTTGCCGCACCCCGCGCCTTCTATCTGCGTGGACGTGGCATTGATGCCGAACTGGGCGGTTCGGTGCAGTTGGCGGGCACTGTCGCGGTTCCAGTGATCAGCGGCGGGGTCGACCTGTTGCGCGGACATTACGAACTGGCGGGGCAGAATCTGGGCTTCAACCGCGGGCGGATCGAATTCGATGGGGCGAGCGGGCTCGATCCCAATCTCGACCTGGAATCGCGCGTGACCACGGCGGGCAGCACCGCGATCCTGTCCGTGCGAGGGCGGGTCAGTGCACCGCGCATCGTGCTGCGTGGCGAGCCTGACATGCCCGAAAGCGAAGTACTCTCGCGGCTGCTGTTCGGCGTTGCCGGAGGGAACCTGTCCGCCGTCCAGTCCACCCGTCTGGGGATCGCCGCCGCCGCGCTCGCCGGAATCAAGGTGGATGGACTAAACATCATCGGACGGGCACGCAGTGGACTCGGACTCGACCGTTTCAATCTGGGCACTGACGAAAAGGGGCGGGCAAGCCTGGAAGGCGGACGCTATCTCTCCGAAAGCGTCTATCTGGGTGTGCGCCAGAACACGCAGTCGGTCGAGCCACAGGGTGTTGTGCGCATTGATGTCACGCCTAACCTGCGTCTTGAAGCCGACCTTGGTGCATCCAGCGGAACCCGTGCAGGAGCAGCTTATGAGATTGAATATTAATCCCTTTTAAAGTCAGAATGGCGTAATCGCGGCGACAAGCCGCAATGGGATCTCGATGTTTAATGCGGTGCGTTTTTGTCGTCATGCGCACGATGCGATGCAAAGGACAGGCGATCCAGCACACCCATTAGCAGGGCTGAGATGACGAAGGTCAGGTGGATGATGACGTACCACATCAACTTGTCATTCGGTGTCTGCGGGATATTGACAAATTCTTGCAGGAGATGAATCGATGAGATGGCGACGATCGAAACCGCAAGCTTCAGTTTGAGCGTTCCTGAATCCAACTTTCCGAGCCAGTCCAACCGGTCATCGCCTTCGCTCACATCGATGCGTGACACGAAATTCTCGTATCCCGAAAACATCACCATCACCACCAGACTGCCAACGAGTGACAGGTCGATCATCGCCAGCACCACCAGCACCATCTCAGATTCATCCATCACCAGAATGTGACTGAACAGATGATAGATTTCGTAGAAAAACTTAAAGGCGATGGCAATGAGCGTCAGCGACAATCCAAGATAAACCGGTGCCAGCAGCCAACGGCTGGCATACAGCAGTCGTTCGATAATGCGTTCCAGCACGGCAATGTTCCTTAAGTCAGGTCATCAGTTTTCAATGACGCGCAAGTGTCCGAACCTTGACTGTCTGCGTCAAGTCGATGCGTTCTGTGCTGAATCGTGGATGATGCCATGATTTCCCGATGCGCTTGCTGCACGTCATGGAAATCAAGACTGATTGATTGCAGGATGACGCCGCTTAAACTGCGTACTGGCGACCGCAGGCTCATTGATCGCCCGCCCCAGCAGTTCAGAATTGGAGCACGTTCTATGCGACCCCTATCCGGATTTCTCCTAGCACTGGCGCTGGGATCTTTCACACTGACATCGGCATTCGCCGTGGACAACTGGCCAACGCCTCCCGCGACGGCGAAGAATACGCACCAGATTTCTGGCCCACTGACCGGCGGGACAGGCGATCACACCAAATTCGAGGCTTTGAAACAGCCGTTTGCATCCGGCCCTGACGTCACCAAAGCCTGTCTGAGCTGCCATACCGAAACCGGGCAGCAGTTCATGAAGAACATCCACTGGACTTGGGAGTATCGCAATGAGGCGACCGGCCAGATGCTCGGCAAAAAGCATCTGGTCAATAACTTCTGCACCAATGCCCGTGGCAACGAGGGCATGTGTGCACAGTGTCATGCCGGTTATGGCTGGAAAGACGAGACCTTCGACTTCACCGACGAGACCAAGATCGACTGTCTGGTCTGTCACGACACCACCGGCACCTATTACAAGATGCCAAACAGTGGTGGCAACAAGGCCTGCACAGTCATGTTTAAGGATAAACCGGCCATCGATCTGAACCTGGTCGCCCAGAAAGTCGGACTGCCAGAGCGCGCTGATTGCGGCGCCTGTCATTTCAATGGCGGGGGCGGCGACAACGTCAAGCACGGCGACCTCTCCTCGGCGCTGAAAAATCCCACCCGCAAACTGGATGTGCACATGGCGGTGGACGGACTTAATTTCGCCTGCACTGCCTGTCATATCACCAATAAGCATGTCTGGGCTGGCAGCCGTTATCAGGTCATTTCCAAGGATCATGAAGGTATCGGCAAACCCGGCCAGCGCCGCGACGTGGCGACCTGCGAGTCCTGTCACGGTCTGACCCCGCATCCGGTCACTTCGGTCGCGTCTTTCAAACGGAATGACCACATTTCGAGCGTCGCCTGCCAGACTTGTCACATCCCCGAATTTGCCCGTGGTGGCGTGGCCACCATCACCGATTGGGACTGGCGCACCGCTGGCAAGACGCGCAACGGCGAGGGTTATCACGAGGAAGGCTATGCCCAGGGCAACGGCGAGGAACGCTATACCTATAAGTCGATCAAGGGGTCTTTCACCTATGGCGAAAATGTAGTGCCGCTTTATCGCTGGTTTAACGGACAGATGCGCTATACCACGGTGGATACCAAGTTTGATGTCAACCAACAACCCATTGACATCAACAGCTTCACCGGCTCGCGCGAGGATGGTGATTCACGCATCTGGCCTTTTAAACGGATGCACACCTGGCAACCCGCCGATATCGGCAATGGCACGCTGGTCTACACCCATCTGTGGGGCGACGATGACGATGCCTATTGGGGTAATTACGACATGGGCAAGGCCATCGCGCACGGCATGAAAGAATTCGGCATTCCCTATTCCGGTCAGTTCGGCTTCATTGAAACCTATTCCTATTGGCCGATCACGCACATGGTCGCGCCTAAGGAAGACGCCCTGGCCTGCGAGGATTGCCACTCCAAAGAGGGTCGACTACAGGGGGTGGAGGGCGTCTACCTGCCGGGACGCGACCATAACCACTGGCTAGACCTGATCGGTATCCTCGCGGTTACCTCAACCCTACTTGCAATCCTGGGTCATGCCCTGATCCGCATCTTCTCGCACAAGGGAGAAAAACACTGATGGCCATTCGCCGCGTTAAGATTTTCAGTCTGTTCGAGCGATTCTGGCACTGGTCACAGATGCTTTTGATCATGACCCTCATGTTCACCGGATTTGGGCTGCATGGATTCCATCATTTGCTGGATTTCCAGACGGCCGTGACACTGCATACGCTAGCCGCGTTCGCACTGCTGCTGCTCTGGGCCTTCAGCATCTTCTGGCTTTTCACGACCCGGAACTGGCGCCACTTCATCCCGACCGTCAAGGGCATGTGGGGGGTGCTGCGCTTTTATACCCTCGGTATCTTTAAGGGCGAGCATCATCCCTACCGCAAAGCATACTGGCGCAAGCACAACCCGCTCCAGGCACTGACCTATCTGATGCTCAAGATCGTGCTCTTTCCGCTGATCTGGGTGTCAGGATCAATCTACTTCTTATATTTTGCTTGGCGTCATGTCCCGTTGGCGACCCAGTGGCTGGATTGGACGGCCATGGTTCATACCGGGGCGGCGTTTACGATGGTGGTTTTCGTGATGATCCACGTCTACATGCTGACCACCGGACACTCGTTCCGCGAGCACATCATGCCGATGATCAGCGGCTTTGATGAAGTGGATCTGACACCCGAGGAAGAGGCTTATCTTCTGAAGGACGAGCCGGAAGTCATTCGCTGAGGCACCAAGATGCGTGAACCGATCCGGTTCACGCATCACTACGGTCGCCGTTTAGAGACCGGACATTGGATTAACGGCCGGGAAAGCGCAGGTTTGCCATCCGATCCAATGCACGCATCAAGGGCGCCCACCGTGCTGGTGGTTCAAATGCATCGAAAAAATTCTTGAGATACAGACCTAACTCGGTATTGCCAGACATCCTTAGCCGACGCTGAAAAAACAATGTGTCGGCATCCTCGCGCCGCGCTGCAAGCAGCAAAAACTCACGTAGCCCCCCGGCGATACTGGCATCGGCTGGCGCATCGTCGCCATATCCCCGAATCTGTCCTTCGGTCAACCCCAGCAGATAACGGACGCCGATGTCATCGATTTCGATGGCAACCCGGCGTCCATGCAGAAAATCCAGTTCACCATCGACCAGGGCATCTTTCATCACCTGATTGAGCATGGTCGCCAACACACGGCTATGCACGATACCCGGCATGAGTCGTAACGGGAAAGTTAAAGGATATAAAATACGTTGGGGAGCTCGCATGGCCAGGTCTCGTTCAGATCATTCATAGAAAACGCTGGATTCTCACCTCTTAAACTGCCTGACACAAGCCGATCAAAGCCATCGCTATGCGCACGGTTGGTTCAGGACGTAAGGCGTAGACAATCGCTTGATATTTTGTGAATTGCCATTAGTTTGATATAAGTCAAACGATTGATCGCTCTACGCGGTTAGGTTAGCGTCAATGTCTTCTCCCCCTGCCCAGTACCGCGTCCTCAGTGATCGCGTTAACACCTTTGGCCAGTACCTTCTGAAACGTTACGGCCAGCGGGTACATAAACTCGCGCTCAACGCTGGATTTACCTGTCCTAACCGCGATGGCACGAAAGGCCACGGCGGCTGTACTTTCTGTAACAACGTCTCGTTCAGTCCGAATGCAGACAGCCCGTCGCAAATCGCGCCACAACTCGATGCCGGTCGCGGAGTGCTGGCTAAACGCACTGGCGCACGCCGTTTCATCGCCTATTTTCAGGCGTATACCAACACCTATGACCCGCTGGATGCACTGCGCGAACGTTACGACTGTGCATTGAAACACCCGGATGTCATTGGGCTATCGATCGGCACCCGCCCGGACTGTGTTCCGGAAGCCGTGCTGGATCTGCTGGCTGGCTACCGGGCAAAAGGCAAGGAAATTTGGCTTGAACTTGGTTTGCAATCCGCCGATGATCGCACCCTGGAATGCGTCAACCGTGGCCATGATTTTGCGGATTACCGCACGGCTGTCGTTGCCGCACACCGACGCGGTATTCCGGTCTGCACCCATCTGATCGTCGGCTTGCCCAGGGAAGGACGGGAAGCGTCACTCACCAGTCTTGAGCGTGTCCTAGAGCTGGGCGTCGAGGGTCTGAAGCTGCACCCGCTGCATGTCGTGCGTGAGACCCGGCTTGCACTCGAATGGCAACGTGGCGACTATCAGCCACTGACGCTCGATGACTATGTCAGCATCTGCGCCGACGTGATCGAACGCACCCCGCAGGCCGTTATTTTTCATCGACTTACAGGAACCGCCCCAGGCGATATTCTGCTGGCACCTGACTGGTGCAGCCGCAAATGGTTGGTACTCAACGCAATCGAGGCGGAACTTTATCGCCGTAACACCCGTCAAGGTCAGTGTTCTAATTCTTTATCCCATCACAAACGTGTCAGCTCTGCCTGACTCGCCGGAGACCCTTCACATCATGGAACTCGTCTGTCCCGCCGGCAATCTCCCGATGCTCAAGGCTGCCGTCGATCAGGGTGCCAATGCCGTCTATATTGGCTTCCGCGACGACACCAATGCCCGTCATTTCGCTGGTTTGAATTTCAACGACAAACAGATCCGCGAAGGTCTGAAATATGCCCATGACCATCAGGTCAAGGTCTTTGTCGCCATCAATACCTATGCCCAGCCGAACGGTTGGGAACGCTGGACAGCCGCCGTTGATCGCGCTGCCGATCTCGGCGTGGATGCGATCATCCTGGCTGACATGGGCGTCCTCGACTATGCTGCCAAACGTCATCCCAACGTCAATCTGCATCTGTCGGTTCAAGGCTCTGCCACCAATCCGGCGGCCATCCGCTTCATGCACCGTCATTTCGGGATCAAGCGTGTCGTCGTGCCGCGTGTCCTCTCGCTCGCACAGGTCGCGCATCTGATCGAAGAATCGCCAGTGCCAGTTGAGATTTTTGGTTTCGGCAGTCTCTGTGTCATGGTCGAGGGTCGCTGTCTGTTATCGTCATACGCCTGCGGCCAATCGCCGAATACGTATGGCGCTTGTTCACCAGCCGCACATGTCGAATGGCGCGACACCGCTAAAGGACAGGAAACCCGGCTTGGTGGTGTTCTGCTGGAACGTCGTTCACATGCCGAATCTGCCGGTTATCCCACGATCTGCAAAGGACGTTATGAGGTTGCGGGCACACTGCGTCATGCCATTGAAGAACCAACCAGCCTGAACACGCTCGATATCCTGCCGGACATCCTGGCCGCTGGCGTTAGCGCGATCAAGATCGAAGGCCGTCAGCGCAGTACCCGCTATGTCTCTCAAGTCACTAAAGTCTGGCGCGAGGCAATTGATAGCTGCCAGCGCAGTCCTCAGACGTTTCGCCCCAAAGAAAGCTGGAACCAGATTCTGTCTCAGATCTCAGAAGGCGCTCAAACCACGCTCGGCCCCTATCACCGACCCTGGCACTAGCACATGTGAATGGTGGATGGTTTCAGCTTTTTGTGATTGGACATCTGCGATCCACCATCCACTCACCACTTTCAACACTCACCACGATCCCCGACATGCCCACGGATTCACTGAACACACCACGCTCTCGACTGCGTCTTGCACTTGGTCCGATTCTTTATCACTGGCCACGCGAACAGGTGCTTGATTTCTACGCTGAAATGCTTGAAACGCCGGTTGATGTCATCTATCTTGGCGAGACCGTCTGCTCCAAACGCCGTCTGCTGCGCCCGGAGGATTATTGGGAACTCGCTGAGCGCATCGCCGCCGCCGGGAAAGAACCCGTGATCTCCACGCTGGCGTTGATCGAATCCGATGGCGAACTCAAGACGTTGAGCCGTCTCTGTGCCGATGATCGCTTTCTGATTGAGGCAAATGACCTTGCGGCTCTGGATTTTCTCGACGGTCGAGCCTTTGTGACCGGTCATTCCATCAATCTTTATAACGAGCGCACACTTGCCTTTCTAGTGCAGCGCGGTCTCAAGCGCTGGGTCTTGCCGGTTGAACTCGGACGTGAAACGACTACCGCACTGCTCAGGACACGCCCTGCCGGCATTGAATGCGAGCTGTTTGCCTACGGACGACTTCCGCTTGCCTACTCCGCCCGCTGTTTCACTGCCTATAACCGCAATCTGAGCAAAGACGACTGTCAGTTCTGCTGTATTGATTATCCTGACGGATTGCTGGTTTCCACCCAGGAAGGCGAGCCGTTTCTTGCATTGAATGGCATCCAGACCCAATCCGCTACCACCCACAACCTGCTGCCTGCGCTTGCTGACATCATCGAGCTTGGCGTCAATCTGCTGCGCATCAGTCCACAGTCCACGCATACGGCAGACATTATCAGGGTCTTCGCAGATGTCCTGGCGGGCGATCTCGATCCTGCGGGAGGAACCGCCAGACTGCATGAATGGTGCCCCAGCGGACTCAGCGATGGGTATTGGACTGGAAAGGCCGGCATTTCTGCCCAGTTCAACGAAGACCGCCGTCTTTCGCCAAACACACTGTGATCACTTCAGGTTGGCACGGACAATCTGCGGGATTGATTTTTCAGCATGATCTCGTTGAAACAAGACTCTCCCGGCTTCAGCTGGGGAAGTAGTCAAGTGTCGAAAGATAACCTGTCTTAGCCGGTTGTCTGGCAACGAATGCCGCAGGCCAGATGCGTACTGTTCTACATCAGCCGCTTGACCGGCGTCTGTTGTAGTCCAAGCATCTGCAACCCAAGTTTCATCGCCTGCTCAGAAAAGGCTTCAAGCTCACCCCAACGATCATCCGTATCGACCAGCTCAGACATCAATTCACTGACGACGCGCAGACAATAGGCACCTTGGATCCGTTCGGCGGTTGGACTTGGCTCAGCGCAAACATAGAGCACGGGTTCGCGCTGGCCTAGCGGCACGAGTGCCAGGATGTAGCGGTAAGCACGACCATCACTGCTTTCGATCTCGCCAAGCAACGAAGCAGAATAATTGCCCACCTGATAACGGCGTTTCGGGATCGCGGTTTTGATCACTGGACGGTCTTGCATCGTCTGACTGCTCCAAACTCGCTCATTCTTCAGTTTGTTGAAGACACTCTCGGTCGGTGCATTATCCCAGCAATTGCCCTTGCGCGACATCAATTCGGTCAGTCTATTCTGTCGTGCGAATCATGACCAGCGCTGAAGTATCGGTCAGACGCTGGCGACCCTGAGACCCGCCAAGCGTCTGCCAACCTGTAGGCTCTTAACATCCGCGCTAACTCACGCTCACCGCCTCGCCGGTCATATGACGACAATGTTGTTGGAAGACGAAAATTGTGGAGCCGCTCATCATCGCACGCGATTAGATTCTGCCCAATAAGACCAAAACCAGAACAATGATCAGCACCACGCCAAGCCCACCACTTGGGCCATAACCCCAGCCTTTGCTATGTGGCCAGGCTGGAAAAACGCCGACAAGCATGAGAATTAAAACGACAAGCAAAATTGCGCCAAGTAACGACATGATCATGACTCCGATGGCAAAAGAACATTAAACTAGAGTTGAATTAACGTAGTTAATTTTCGATAAAATACCAAACCATTTTTTAGTTAACACGGAAAAAGCGCAATGAAAATGACAACTTTAGATTTAAAGCAAGACAGGCAGTGGCGAGCGACTGTTGGTATAAGCAAAGAGCAATTTTTTATTTTGCTTAATCGTTTCAAAAAAGCTTATTTTGA
>CAIUAY010000069.1 GCA_903897335.1 uncultured Chromatium sp.
AAACCGGCAACGACTCTTACCGGTTCAAGCAACGCAAAAAGGCCAATCAGACCCTCTGAGTCGCTCGTTCAACTGGAAAAAATTCGATGTTGATGCCTGGTAACTTTTGGATGGTGATTGACAGATTCAAACGTCGCATAGATGTTTTCTGAGCCTAAAACGTTACGCGGCCAGTTAATGTTTAGTTTTGCCGCATCACTCGCCGATAGCGCGTTCCAGTCGGTATCCGCTCCGGCTTCGATCATCGCGCTATCCATATCGTGCTGATACTGCGCATATTCGGGATCGTAATATCCCGATTTCATGCTCTCCTTTGCCCTGCGCTGAACCAGTGAAGGGATAATCTGCTTCCCGTCAGGTAGCGAGATCGGCGCATTGATGACAACCGCGCTGCGAGCCAAGACAACTTCATCAAAAAGTTGAGGTGCGGCCTTTTGCGCGGCATCAGGGTGGAAATGGGCGAAAGCGTTGAATTCGGCAGTCGTTTCAACAGTTGATCTGCTGTAGGCCGGAACCTTCGCGTCTCCAAACATCGCCTTTAAGGCAGACCGCAATTCTGCTCGTGATGGCTTAAATCCTTTCTGAGTCAGGATGTCGTGGATAGCGTGACCAAGCTCATGAAACAGTGTGTCAACATGGCCTTTATTCTGAACATACAGGTTTTTAGTTTCAGAGACGTACAGACCGGCAGCGGATAGGTTTTTATCCTCTGCAACGTTGTCTTGATCGAGTTTGACGTAGCTTGAAATTGGGACGGGATGGTTATGCGTTTTCCAGACACGGTTCGCAACGGCGACTTCTAACGCATTGCTTTCTTTACCGTTCCAAAGTTCAGATGTGATCGTTCGCTTCGTCTCATCAATTTCCCTTCCTTGACGTATCAAATCAACCTGATCGTCTTGAGGCGTGATGAAATATCCTTTTTCTGTCTCAACGATTTGATAGCCCGCCTGCTCTTCCGACCCAGCAGCCTTTAACCAATCCTGATAATAAAACCTAGCGGTACTACTGTTGTTCTTCGCTTGGTTGACGTTCTTATATCCGGTGGAGTAATCCTTACTGGTTCCAAAAGCGAAAGGTCGGTCTAGGCTGGAGTAGGGCGTGGTGCCTGTGGTCTCGCCGTCCGGAGTCACTGACTCCAAACTGATCTCTGGTGCGGTTGGGGCCTGCGTCGTCTTTGCCTTCGCGACCAGATCGGGATAGTCGGCCAGGACGTGAGCGGGGACAGGCTTGCCGTCAGCGATGGCTTGTTGAATATCGTGATGATGCCGCGCTTCAGCATTACCAACCCAGCCGTTATCCTCCAATGGATCAAGCGGATAACCCATCGACTCGACACGGTATTTGTCGGTATTCACTTTGCTAATCAACCGTCCAGGGATTTCTCTAACGGTCTCCCCGGTTTCTTTGTTGACGGCGCGATAAGGATGATTGGCCGCAGTTTCTTTACGGCTTTCTCCACTGAGCGCAACCACTTCATCCCGCGTCATCTGCCACGGTTCTTTTTGCGTTTCGACTTGCGGCTTTGGCGTCGTCGTCTCAGGCGACGGCGCGGGCTTTTTCTCAGCGTACCAATAGTCTTTTAGGAACTTGGCGATGCTCTGGGTATTCGCACCAGAAAAGACGATGGCGTTATCCCTTTTCGTTCTCACCTGAAAGCGTCCATTTTGGCCTTTCACGACTTTCAGGCTACTTTCCTTGCCGCCTTCTTTGACTAACGTCCCGTCTTCGCGCACCTGATACCCATACTCTTGTGCGATGGCGTCATGCGCCGCCAGGGCGTCGGTGCGCGGCGGTTGAGTGGGCGCATCAGCCGGTTGATCGGATGGGTCAGGCGCAACCATTGGCGCTGATTCGGTGGTTGCGGCTGGCGTTTCGGCCTGATCCGCCTTCCGTAACACCCACCCACCATCCACCTGAACCGGCACATGTCCGGTTAGCCTGCGATTCTTCGCTGCGGTCTTGGCTGTCTGCTCGTCTTTGAACGGTTGGCCGTTGGTGCGGGTGATGTCGGGCGTAGGTGGTGGCAGCTTCGGCTTGCCTTCCGTCGCACCAGAGGCTAGGCTTTGAGTGCCATCGGAAGACTGCGCTCCGAACGTTTCGGGCGTTGGCGAGCGACCTTTTTCGGAAGGGACACTTGGCGCGGAGCGGGTCTTCCACATGGTTTTCAATGCAAGACGCTTGCGCCCTGTCCGCACTTCTTCAACCACAATGACATGCCCGTTGTACCGCTTCTTGTAATGAATTGCAGGAAGGCCGTCTTCTGTTTTGGCGTTGTAATCGATTTCATCCGCCTTCGACGGATCGGTAATCTCAGGGATTTTTACAAAGTCGTCGAGCGTAATAGCGACTTGCCCGCGAGCCGATTCTGTCTCTGAATTGCCGTGATGATTCAACACATGTCGAATCGCCGCCTCATCAATGCCATGCTCAAAGCCTGATACGTCAAGATTGGCGGCCTGCTTAATCGTGTCCGCTTCAGCCTGATCGACCTTGCGGTAAATGTGAAATGCGTCATTGCCGCTGCGATCTGGCCGTTTCGCCACGCGCAGCACGTCCTCTAGCGTCATGTGGCCTTTTGTCTTGGTTGGCGCAGCATCCGCCGCCACTGTCGGACTTGCGTCTGTCTCCCCACCCATCTCGCCTCGCACCTGATTCACCAGATCGGGGTTGGTCGGCCACTGCGACCAGGCGCGTTGTTGCGCCTTCAGATCAGCGAGCGTGGCCTGCACAGACTGAGGGTCTTTGACATCGACGCCATGCTGTGCGGCCAACTTGGGGTTCTTGGACGCGCCGCTGATGGCATTGATCGCGCGGGCAATGTCGGCCTGCTTCTGCGCGGCCACGGTGCCCATGCGCTCGGCCTCGCGCATCTGTGAATCATCAAACCCAAACAGATCGCCCTGGTCATTGCCGGGTGCATTCGCGGCCTGACGACCTGCCGTCATCGCTTGCACGGCCTGCATGGTGGCGAGGGCGCGACGTGGATCAACGCCCTGGTTGACGATCTGGTTGATGGCAACGGCCTGGAGCGGCGCGTTGCCGGGTGCCGCTAGGGCGATGTCTTCGGCTGCGGTGTCGGGGATGGCACCGGCTCGAACTTGGGCAATGAGCGGCTCACTGCCGTGAGTTGCGAGGGTGTGACCCCGCTTTCCCGGATTTCGCGCCACAAGCCCTTCTTGACTGGCTTGCTCTGGGGTGATGCCTCTGGCTTGGAAGTAATCGACATAATCAATGGCCTTGCCTTGGCCGTCGCGGATGTTCAACTCGGCATCCAACGACCGCGCCTGTGTGGCTGTTAACCCGTCCGCCTCACGATGGATCTGCGCCGGGATGGTTTGCTCGCCGCTGCGCCGTGCCAGATCGAGCCGATGGCGTCCTGAAATGACTTCCTGGCGACCATCGGCGCGTTCCCACACTTGGATCGGTGCGATGCCGCGCCGGTCAAAGGTGCCGCCTAATGGCTCAACCACGCCGTCGGCATTGGCACCGTCCTTAAATTGTGGCACGTCTGGCGATAGACTGAGGTTGGCCAGCGGGACTTCGACAATCGGTGTCCCGGCGACCTGATTCTGTGGTGCCGGGACGGCGGCGTCAGGCGGGGCTAACAGCCCTTCTTGCCCTTGGGTTTCGTCGGTGCTTTTCCCTTGAGCGGTGCGGACATTGGAAAGGGCATGGGTTTTTTCATCGGGTGTGTCCTCGGTGGTGGGTGCCTGTTCAGGCGGTTGGGTAATCGGTGTGGCGTCGGCGTCTTGGTTCTCGATGCCATTCGCATCCAGGTAGATTCCAGGCGAGACTTCCCGCGCTGGCGTCCCGTCGCTCAGGATGTGCGTTGGCGTGAATGCAGGCGGTGCGCTCTCGGTCTGCGTCTCCGTGGCGCTGGTGCGCGGTGGCGGCGCTTGGCCAACCCAGGCGTTGGTGCGCGGGTCGAGGAGTCCAATGACCTGCAACGAACCATCTGCATTCTCGACGGCGTGGTATCCAGGGTCTTGCTTGGCCTGACGGATCGCTTCTGGGTGGCGATAAGTGAGTCCGCCTTCTTTCTGAAACCGATCAACTGCGGCCTCGCGCGAGGCATCGCCCATGCCTTGTGCGATCTGGTTGAAAATTCCTGAAATCTCTTCGCCGAGAGTGGGCGGTCGATCTCCCGCGTTTCGTGCTGGAGGCGTCTCGACAGATGGCGCTGGAGCGGTCTCAACCTTTCGTAGCGCCCAACCACCATCAACCTGCACCGGCATGTGATCGACCAAGCGTCGATTCTTGGCGGCAGTTCGCGCGGTCTGTTCGTTCTTGAAGGGTGTGCCGTTGGTGCGCAGGATGTCGGGTGCTTTCGGTGTCTCGGGTGGAGCTGGACGTGCGATAGAAACCGGCTCCGGCGTGTCCATCTGATCGGGAAAGGACTGCTGGCTAATTTGATCCGGCGAGGCTGAAAGCGAGAGCGAGGGCAGGGTAGGCGTGGCATCGGCTTGATCGGATGACGCCTGACGCGCGGCTTCGTCTCGCTTGATCCGCTGCAATTCATCCGCCCAGTCGGGATTAACTGGCGACGGGTTGGGTGTTGATTCTGGATTTTGCGCGTCGATCTGCTGCTGAAGCCGCACGGCAGCATCTGCCGGATCGATTTGGTTGATGCCGCCGAGGATGGCCTGAAGCTCTGGGCTGACTGGCGCGGCTGGCGCTGACGGCTGTCCTGGTTGCTCGCTGGTCGCGCTGGGTGGCGGAGAAGACGGAACCAATGGCGGCGCAACCCGACTGGCGGCGCGGCTGAGTGGGCCGGTCGGTTGAACCTGCGTCAATTGTGCATTGCCCGGGTCGAGTGCGTTACGCGCCTGCTGGTCAATGGCGTCGGGATTGAAGGCGATGTCATTGATGTCTTGCAGCAGCGCCCGGCCTAATGCCGATTTTGGGTTGTATGTTGGTTCAATCTGGTCGATATAGTGCTGTTTGGCGAGATGTGCGCCGCCATGCGCCGCGCCCATCGCGCCGCTCTGAACAGCCGTCGCCAGCAGCGTTTGATACGCCGCAGCAGGACGTTCCGCCCAATACTCGCCCCAGGTCTTATCGGGGTTGGCAATCGCGGTATCGACTGCATCCTGTGTCAAGGTGGCGGCTTGTTCTGATGGCAATTCACGCGCCAGAAAGCCCGTCAGAAATTCGCCCATCCCTGCTTTCCCGAATTTACGGAGCGCATAGCCCATCGGGATTTTTTCGGTGACATACTCCAGTGCCCCTTCAAGCCCCGCGCCGGTCGCCGCTTCCGTTTTGGATGCGCCACGTTCAAGGTATTTGGGATAGGCCGGGAGCGCGGTATTGGCCACGCCAAGCGCCAGCGCAGGCGCGGGGTTTCCGGTTGCAATCGACGCGGCCATGCCAGGAAGTTGCTGCACCGTGCTGATGCCACCGGAGTAGAGACCACGCCCAGTCTCGGTCTGAAATTCGGGGTCGGCGTTTTCCTGCTCGACTCTGGCCTGTTCGGCTTTGCGCAATAAATCTTGTCGGCGAACCTGTGACTGGACGCTGCCGTCATCAAACAAGGCGTCATGCCACGCGAGGTTTGCCCCGGATCGGAGCTGTTTGAACTTTGCAGCTTCAACCAAGCCACCCATGACCGACGAGATGGACGCCGGTTCGCCGCGCATCTCGCGGAATCCTGGCTCTGAATCCGTGGGCGTGGCCGTGGTGTCGCTGGCCAGCGTGCCGTGTTTGGACGACGGCGTGACCCGTCCAGCCAGCGCGTCGCGTGTCGGTTGGGCAAGCCCCTTCAGCGCGACGACCTGCGCATCCGAGAGCGATTTGAGTTCAGGTGTCCGGGCGCGGATCGCGGAAACGTCGACTGAGTTAGCCTGGCCATCGACCGGGGCTGAATCTGCCGGATCGTCGAGGGGCGTGAACTGGCTCCAGTCAACCTGAGACGGATCGGTGTATTTGGGAAACGATGAGGGCTGTTTAACCGGCGGCGTGGCATATCTAGCCAGCGCGTTGTGCGTCGGTTCGGCGAGTCCCTTCAGTGCGACGATCTGCGCATCAGAGAGCGATTGCAGCTCAGGTGTCCGTGCCCGCGTCTCATCGGGGTCTTCAATGGGCGTGAACTGGCTCCAGTCAACCTGAGACGGATCGGTGTACTTGGGAATGGGCATGACGGCATCCTGAGCGCAGAGATGCCGCTGAGTATGGCGAGGCGACTAGCTTTTTAGGTGGTTAAAATGATGCGTCTTGATCCATTCCTTGAGCATGGCCACCCGCTTGACGGCCTTCCCCTTGCCGCAGATGGATGATTAGGCCGCGCGCCTCGTCGTCAACTGCAATTCCAAACCCAGCTCCCGTGCGATCTTCAGAATCAGCGCAAACGACGGGTTGCCATTCGCGGACAACGCCTTGCGCAGACCCTCGCGGCTGACGCCGACCTGACGCGCCAGCTCGCTCTGGTTGCGGACACGCGAGATGTCGGATAAGGCCGCACGGATCAACGCGCCATCGCCGGGGTCGTCCTCGACACACGCCTCTAGGTACAACTGGATGTCGTCTTCAGTGTTGAGGTAATCCGCACTGTCCCAGCGCGTGAAGTGTTCAGCCATGTTCAATCCCTCCACTCTTTCGCCAGCGTCTTGGCGTTCTCAATGTCTCGCGCCTGACTCGATTTATCGCCACCACTCAAGAGGATGACCAGTGCGCGACCCTGTTGGATGAAATAGAGCCGATAGCCGGGGCCGTAGAAGATCCGCATCTCGGATACGCCGTCGCCCACCGGCGCGACATCGCCAAGATTGCCCAGCGACACCTGACGTAGCCGGGCATTGATCCTGGCCACGGCGCGACGGTCGCGTAAAGCACTAAGCCAGCGGTCAAAGGTGTCGCTTTTGAGGATCTCGATCATGGGTAAACTGTAAACCACGGTTGGCAGTCTGTCAACTGTGGTTGGCATTTGAGGCGCTGGAAGACAGTTGACACCCGGCGCGGTTCGTGGTTTGCTTAGTGGTAAGAGGCGTAGCAACCTCGTAAGCCAAAAGCGGATCCCGCACCCGTTAGACATGCGGTATGGTTTTGCCCGTCCAGTTTCAATGGCCGGGAGTTTGCAGCGATACAACTCTGGGAAACCGGAAAAGCTGCAAGCGGTGCACTTTTGAGCCGTTGCTACCCTCCTGGCCGCCCGCAAGGGATTTTTTGTGTAGCAAGCAATCAAAGGAGTCCATCATGGATAACCCCATCATCGGCGCAACCGCGCCTGCCGTTTTTTCGTTCGATCAATCCTTCAACATCCGCGTCATCATGATTGACGATGATCCGTGGTTCTATGCCGTGGATGTCTGCGCTGCGCTTGGAATCGACGCAACCCAAGTGCGCAAGCTGGACGATGACGAGATAACGCAAGTTATTGATCCTGATACCCTGCATTCAATACAGGGTAAAGGAATCAATAACTTAGTAAACGTCATCAGTGAATCCGGCCTGTATACGATGATCCTCCGTTGCCGGGATGCCACCAAAGCCGGAACCGTCCCGCACAAGTTCCGCAAGTGGGTGACATCCGAAGTCCTGCCAAGCATCCGAAAAACCGGACGCTATCAAGTGACCGCTGAACCAGCGCCAGTCCTCGACCGCATCAACAGCGCCCAACAGCATCAGTTGGGTCATATCGTGCGCATCATTGGCATGAACTTTCACATGGACGGCCAAGCCGCCCATGCCGCCTATGCCAACGTGCGCAAGTCCTTCGGTCTGGAAAAAGGCGTCTCGAACCTGCCGACCATCTACTATGACCAGGCGATCCAGATCCTCACCGAACTTGAACGGCTATCGTTTACCTTCAAGGGTATCGTCATCGAGCAGGAACAGGCGTTTTTTCGGCATATGATGCGTGGCTGCAAGCCATTCGACCGCGCCGCCGCTGAAGAGGCATTCGCGGCTGAAATGGCAAAACTGTTTGATGACCACGCGAAGATGCTGAAACTTCTGAACTGATCACCACTGGCCACGGATGGCCTTTCTGAAAGCTAATCGACGGTGTAGAACACTGCTCGTTGTCCGTCAGATCACGCGCAAGAGTGCGTCTTCTGGGAATCTCAATCCCATTGGAGCACGCGCATGTCAAAAACCGTGGTCGGTGTTGGCGATCCCAAA
>CAIUAY010000070.1 GCA_903897335.1 uncultured Chromatium sp.
GCCGGTGGTCGGGAAGCAGCGTCTGCCGGCGGTGTGCGCCATCAGCAGAATGCCTTGCAACGTGTGGCTGGGGATGCCGATTTTTTGGCCATGCCCCGCCAGCAGGTTCTGAAAGCGCTGTTTGGAATAATAGACCTCGCCCTGGGCATCATGCTCAATCTTGCGGATCGCCCAGTTCCAGACCCCAGTCAGCCTGAACAGCCAACTGTTGAGCAACGTCTCTTGCGTGACGTTGAGACGCAGTTTGAGTTGGGTCTGAATCATGGCTTAGACGAGCGTTTGCTGTTCGATGTACTGCTTGATCACTTCGAACGGCGCACCGCCCACGGTGGAGACAAAATAGGAGTTGGTCCACAAGGTCGGAAGGCGCGATTTAAGGCTTGGAAACTCTGCCCGCAACAAGCGCGAAGACCGCCCCTTGATAGATTTGACAAGGCGATGGATGCCAAACTGCGGATCGACTTCGACCAGCACATGGACGTGATCCGGCATGACTTCCATCTCGATCATCTCGACATCAAATTCCGCGCAGACCTCGTTGAGGATGGCCTTGAGCCGATCATCCACCCCTTCGACCAAAACCCTTCGACGGTACTTTGGGCACCACACAACGTGAAATTTGCACGAGTAAACCACGTTGTTATTCGATTTGTACGTGATCAGCGGACGACGCATAAAAAAATTATACAGCTTTGCGCCATATAGTCAAAGAAAGAGTCGGCTTGACCCCACGCCTAAAGGCGGGGGATTGCGCCGACAAGCGGTTCAACGAAAATTGGGAAAGTCCCATGCCTGCTGACCAGATCAACATCGAATAACACGCAGATGTCATCACGATGACCAGGTCAGATCCAATAGACGGCGTGGGTCATGATGCGCGAGGCCAGCTTCATCGCTGCTCGGATCGGCGCAGGCAAGTCAACGCCACCCGTGGCTCTGGCGACCTGGGCGTGACGCACTTCGTCGATCTTCATCTGTTCCAGGATGGTTCGGCTTTTTTCATCCTGTACCGGAATCTGCTCCAGATGCTCATCTAAGTGGTTTTCGACTTGACGCTCGGTCTCGACGACAAGCCCCAGGCTCCATTGATCGCCGATCAGACCTGCTGCCGCGCCAATAGCGAATGAACCCGCATACCACAACGGATTCAACAGGCTCTTGCGGTCGCCGAGCTCTTCAAGACGCGCTTCGCACCAGGCGAGATGATCGTTCTCCTCTCGCGCCGAACGCTCCATGCGCGTTCGTGTTTCGGGAAGACTGGCAGTCAGTGCCTGCCCCTGATAGAGCCCCTGGGCACAAACCTCGCCGGCGTGATTGATGCGCATCAGACGCGCCACATGCCGACGCTGATCATCGCGCAGATTGGCCTCTACGAGACCTGCCGCCGGGTTGCGCCGTCCGGTCGTTTGCGGGCGTCCAAACAGGGTGCGGAGCGCATGATCGGCATTGATCAGAAGTTGATCAACCGAAGAATAATGGCGGGTGCTGGTTTGGCGGTTCATCATCAGAATGCATCGATCCCGTTTGATTGACTGTAAACATGGCAACTGTTGAGCCCGGACGCTCAGGTTGGCAGAAACGCTGCCGCCAGACATGACGCGGCGCTCATGCCGGGTTGATTCTGGGTGGTGAACCGCTGGTTTTCAACCATCCATCCATCTGTCTGGCGATCAGTTCCACCGGATGACAGACTTCAATCGACAGTCCAGCCTCACGAACGCCGGCAATCAGATGTAATGCACAGCCTGGATTGGTCGTGACGATGATCTTCGGCTCCAACTCGGCAAGCGTTGTCAGTTTATCTTCCAGCAGACGCTGCGCCATTTCTGGCTGCTGGAACAAATACGTCCCGGCAGCACCGCAACAGCGGTCATTGCCGGGCAGCGGAGCGACCTCCAACGCCGGGATGCGCGTCAGCAGACGATAAACGGCAGCATTGCCGCCAGGCAGAAACTGGTGTGAACAGGGTTCATGCACCAGCACCCGTGCTTGCAATGGCCGAAGCCTGATCGCTGCTGGCCAGACACAGCGATCCAGAAAATCACAGATCTCCTGCGCGTGACTGAGCGCCGGCTCCTCGCGCAGCTCGACGAGACAGGCGCTGGCAAGTCCGACCAGCGGGCGACCGGCATAAAAACGTATGCAGTCTGCCCGATGCTGATCTGCGTCATGCGGATAACCGTTATGCCGCAGCAGCGCACCACAACAGGCCGACCCGGATCGTACCCGCAGCCCCAGACGCTCACAGATCTTCAGCGCCGCCTCAATCGCCCTGCCCTGCGCAGTGGCTCCCTGACATCCGATAAACAGATCCAGGTCGGCGACAGGTGGATCTCGCGGCGCGATGTATCGCGCCGTGATGGCAAGCGCGGTGGCCAGACGGTGCCAAGGCTGAAGCCGTCGGAACGGCATCAGACGCAGCCATTCAGTCAAACGCGCCAGCCCACTCAACCGATAGAACCGTGACACCTGACCGAAAACACCGGCGAGACGCGCATCCGACAGAGCGAGTAGCCAGCCACGCTGCCAGAATCGTTGCCACGCTGTCATCTGCGCGACCCGCCGCGCCTTTGCACCATCGATCAGGCGTCCGTAAGCTACTAGCGACGGACAGGCTCGCTCGCAGGCGCGACAGGTCAGACAGCCATCGAGATGTCCGGCCAGCGTCGGCGTCAGTTCAAGATCATCCATCAGCCAACCCTGGATCAGCGCAATCCGGCCACGCGGTGAATCGGCCTCATTGCGCCGTTTTTCGTAAGTTGGACACACGGGCAGACACAATCCGCATTTGACGCATTGATCGGCAAGACGAAGCAGTTCATCACGCGAAAGCGTTGGAGCAAACACGGTGTTGTCCACAATGGCGGTTATTTCAGCGGCGAAACGCACAGGCATCATGTTAACCTTCCCGGCACCATCCTGGTGCAAGACAGGTCATGAAAAGATGCCTTATTATCGTTACCATGTTTTTTTCTGCACGAACCAGCGCGAAGCAGGCCGTCAGTGCTGCGGTCAATGTGGATCATCGGATCTGCGTGATTACCTCAAGGATCGCGTCAAGGCGCTGGGTCTGTCGGGACGGGGAGGCGTTCGGATCAATACTGCCGGCTGTCTTGATCGCTGCGCCGCAGGCCCGGTCATCGTGATCTACCCGGAATCCATCTGGTACACTTATTCCTCCCGGAATGATCTGGAAGAAATCCTGCATGAGCATCTCATTCATGGCCGTCATGTCGAACGTCTCAAGCTGCCGGAATAAACCGCACATCCCTGGGCGCATCAGCTCTCAACCCAAAATGCAGAATCCGCGACTGGCGCACAGGATCGTATCGCTTGCGCTGACCCGGTTGATCACGTAAAATCCGCGATCTTTCTCGACATCGATATTCAAGACCTGTGCGCAATCTCAGTGTGCGCGGTCATCCCGGAGCGAAGGATCATGACGACCACTGTTAGCGCCAAACCCGCCGAGGTTCGCCGCGCCTGGTACCTGGTTGACGCCGATGGCAAAACCCTCGGACGGCTGGCAAGCGAACTGGCATTGCGACTGCGCGGCAAACACAAGCCACAATACACGCCTCACGTCGATACCGGCGATTATCTTGTCGTGGTCAATGCCGAGAAAATCCGCGTCACCGGAAACAAGCTCCAGGACAAGATGTACTACCGCCATACCGGTTATGTCGGCAACCTCAAGTCCACGAATCTTGCCAAATTGCTTGAGAGCACCCCCGAACGTGCCATCCAGATCGCGGTCAAAGGCATGTTGCCTCGCGGCCCGCTCGGTCGCGCCATGTTCAGAAAACTGCGTGTCTACGCCGGTTCCAATCATGAGCATCAGGCACAGCAGCCTCAGGTTCTCGAACTCAACGTTTAGGAAATAAACGCATGTCGGAGACGCAACACACCATCGGTCGCCGCAAGACATCTGCTGCACGGGTTTTCCTGTCAGTTGGTTCTGGCACCATCACTGTCAACAATCGTCCACTTGACCAGTTTTTTGGCCGTGAAACAGCGCGGATGGTTGTCCGCCAGCCACTCGTCACGGCTGGCCTTGTGGATCGGGTCGACATCAAAGTGACCGTGACTGGCGGCGGCAATACCGGACAGGCTGGCGCCATCCGCCACGGCATTGCCCGTGCCCTCGTCAGCTATGATGAATCGCTGCGTTCCCCGATGCGTCGCGCTGGCTTCCTGACCCGTGATGCCCGTGAAGTCGAACGCAAGAAAGTCGGCCTGCACAAAGCGCGCAAGCGTCCACAGTTCTCGAAACGTTAAACCGAAAACCTCCCGCATCATTCCTGATACGCACGTTGCTGGTCAGGTGCTGTCCGGGAGCAGACCGTTTATTTGGGGGATCGTCTAGTGGTAGGACAGCGGACTCTGACTCCGCTAACCAAGGTTCGAATCCTTGTCCCCCAGCCAAACAGAACAAGGGCTTAGCCGCAAGGTTAGGCTCTTTTTTTGGGGTTCCGGGTGTATACCGGGTGGAGGCACGTCCTGCGCGTTCCGGTCGGGTTCGTATTGGAGGTGACGCTGATATGTCGTTCTGCACGACCTGCACGTTGTGCCCCACGATCTAGCCGCCGACATCGCGGCCACGATTCGCTGCGCTCGAAAACATGATATGCGCTTGTCGCAATTTGCTCGAACGGGCAGGACGTTTGGCCTCGGGTAGTGCCCCAATCTATATGATGAAAAAACCTCTTTATCTTTCTTAGTCAAATACTTAGAGCAATCGCCATCATATAGATTGAGGCACTACCCAAACGCGACACTCTTTATCGCTTTCGGAGCCAGTTTAATAAGCTATGTTTGGTTTCTTTTTTCATCTTGTCAAAGTGTCTTCTAGGGCGTTGGTGCATAAACCTTCAGACAACGGCTAAGCTGGCGGTCGTTTCAGCGGAGACAGTCCCCAGACATGTCATCGACAGTTTCTGAAAGTGGCGAAGACGCTTCCCCCAAGAAGGCGAGATACCGGGTCACC
>CAIUAY010000071.1 GCA_903897335.1 uncultured Chromatium sp.
ACCGGCAACGACTCTTACCGGTTCAAGCAACGCAAAAAGGCCAATCAGACCCTCTGAGTCGCTCGTTCAACTGGAAAAAATTCGATGTTGATGCCTGGTAACTTTTGGATGGTGATTGACAATCTGGCATCCCGTATGCCGGTGCTGCTGGCCGGTTCACTGCGTACGCTTGCGCCTGACATTGTGGTCGCACTCCTGCGCCAGCTACCGCCAGCAACCTGCCCGATCACGGATGTGATCGCGGCACAGCGCGAATTGGCGGGATTCATCAACGGCCATCGCACGCTGGATGCGACCCTCCCGCGACTGGCCGCGCTGGTGCATGGGTCGCTTGGATACGGTCTGCGTCAGGGTCGGATCAGGGTGCGTGACGCGGCGCTGCTGGTTGCAGTCGCCGGTCAATTGCGACCGGTAACAGAGGTGGTCGCGCTCTTCCGGCAGCGTGGACGCGACGCGCTGCTGAGCGACATGCGCCGTATCGTTGGCCAGATTACGCGGTAAAACCGGACGAGGTGGTTACAAAGCGTGGTGATGGACAGACGCCCAATCAGCGCCGCGCCAGCAGGAGCAGTTGATCGCCACGCTGCACCCGCAGGCTATATAACCCGTCTGCCTGTCGTAGCAGTCGTGCGATATCCCGTAGGTCGTCGATGACTTGATCATTGACCTGCAACAGACGGTCACCCTCGCGCAATCCGGCATTCCAGGCTGGGCTGTTGGTTTCAACCGTGCCAACCGGGATGGCGGGAATGCCGTTCTGGCGATCCAGTTCACCGAAGAGCGCGCCAGCCAGACTGGGCGAGAGCCGTGCGCCGGGGATGTAATCACGGTAAGGGTCGGCAATGGCGCCAGTCAGCCGACGCGGTTTGCCACTCCGGATGATTTCAAGCTCGACCTGTTCGCCAACCCGCAACAGTCCGAAGCGATTGCGCAGATCCGCCGAGCTGCTGACCGCTTTACCGTTGACTGTCAGGATGACATCGCCTTCGCGCAGCCCCGCCTCAGCGGCGGCAGAACCTTTGTTGACGCTGGTCACGAGCGCGCCTGAGCGGTCTTTGATGTTAAGCGCGGCAACCAGTTCTCCTGTCACATCCTGCACCTCGACCCCGAACAGTCCGCGACGCACCGCGCCATGCTCCACGAGCTGTTCCATGATCACTCGCGCCATATTGGTTGGGATCGCAAAGCCGATGCCGATATTGCCGCCACCGGGCGCAAGGATCGCGGTGTTCATGCCGACCAGCTCGCCGCGCAGATTAACCAGCGGGCCACCCGAATTGCCCGGATTGATCGAAGCATCAGTCTGAATAAAATTCTCATACCCCTCGATTCCCAGTCCGGTGCGCCCCAGTCCGCTGACGATTCCCGAGGTCACGGTCTGGCTGAGGCCGAATGGATTGCCGATGGCGACCACGAAATCACCGACCCGGAGCGCGTCGGAGTCGGCGAGTGGCAAAGCCGTCAGATCCTTGGCCGGAATGCGCAGCACGGCCACATCGGTATCCGGGTCAGCGCCGACCAGATCCGCGACCAGGTTGCGTCCGTCATTGAGCCGCACCTCGATTTCGCTGGCCTTGGCAATCACGTGATGATTGGTCAGCACCAGCCCGCGTTTGGCATCCACGATAATCCCGGAACCCAGACTATGGTTTTTGCGCTGTTCTTCTGGAATGGCGAAGAAGCGACGGAAAACAGGGTCTTGCAGTAACGGGTGCTCGGCTGTTTCGATGCGGCTGATGGTGGAGATATTGACCACGGCGGGAACCGCCCGCTCCAGCATGGGCGCCAGACTCGGCAGTGGCTGACCATCGATGATTGCTGGCAGTCCAGCGTCAGATAACGACACCGACAGCAGTAAAGGGAGCAGCAGACAAACGCGAATCAGATTCTGGAAGACCGTCATGGCGTGTTGATTTGGTTGATGTTGGTTGACGCTGAAAAATAATGGCAACGCGGGAATTGTGCAATCGTGACTTGACACCGGTTACGAAGGTTGCCACTGACCGATGATATTTGCGATCCAGTCCCGCGAACGGCGATGGTTCTCGTCAGCAGCCTGGGGATGCTCTGAATAGAGCTTGACGTTGGCTTGAGAACGTGCGCCACGTAGATGCAGGAAGCGCGGTTTTCCCAGTGAATGTCGGGGTTTATGCCGCATTAACCGGCAGGATAATCGTCAACAGATTTAGCAAGGATGAGAGATCGCCTGTGTCATACAGCTTTCTCAGGGAATGGTGCCGAGGAGAGGACTCGAACCTCCACAAGCTTTCGCTCACATGGACCTGAACCATGCGCGTCTACCAATTCCGCCACCTCGGCAGGAGGCTTGAAGCAGTCATCAAGCAAGTGATGACAACCTCAGGCGAGGCGCGAATATTAGTGAGACGCGCTGTACTTGTCAACGGTACACTAAGCCTTTTTGCGAATTCACGAGATCACGTGGCAAAACGTCGAGCATCCAGCACCGCCAACGCAGCGGATCCGCATCGCCAGCGCGAGGCGAAGAAATACGCCAACCCTATCCCCAGCCGCGAGTTTATCCTCGACACGCTGACCAGCAACGGCGCTCCGCTGTCCTTCGAGGAGCTGACCGCCACGCTGACACTCACCGATGAACAGGATTTGATCGCGCTGGAGCGCCGTCTCGGCGCGATGGTGCGTGACGGTCAGTTGGTGCGCAACCGCAACCAGGCGTTCTGTCTGGTCAATAAGTGTGATCTGATCGCCGGGCGGGTGATCGGACATCCTGACGGATTTGGGTTCGTGCGTCCCGATGAAGGCGGCGACGACCTCTATCTCTATGCCAAGGAAATGCGCACCATGTTTCATGGCGACCGGGTGGTGGTGCGGGTCAGCGGGCGTGACCGGCGCGGGCGGCTGGAAGGCGCGGTGGTGGAGATCCTGGAGCGTAATACCCGTACCGTGGTCGGGCGCATTTATCAGGAAAGCGGCGTCGGTTTCGTGATGCCCGACAGCAAACGTCTGACCCACGACATCATCATCCCCAGCGACCGGATGCAAGGCGCGCGGCAGGGTCAGATCGTGGTGGCCGAGATCACCGATCAGCCGACCTCGCGCACCCCGCCGATCGGGCGCATTCTGGAAGTACTGGGCGATCACATGGCCGCTGGCATGGAAACGGACATCGCCATCCGCACTCATGATCTGCCGGTGGAATGGCCTGAAGCGGTCGTCACGGAAGTCGCCGGACTCACCGCCGAAGTGCCGGAAGCGGCTAAATCCGGGCGCACCGATCTGCGCCAACTGGCGCTGGTGACGATTGACGGCGCGGATGCGCGTGATTTCGACGATGCCGTGTACTGCGAGCGCAAGCCTAAAGGCTGGAAGCTCCTGGTCTGCATCGCAGATGTCTCAAGCTATGTCGTCCCTGGCACGGCGCTGGACAAAGAAGCCCAGTCACGCGGCAACTCGGTGTATTTCCCTGATCGCGTGATCCCGATGCTGCCGGAGATTCTGTCGAACGGACTCTGTTCGCTCAATCCGCAGGTCGATCGGCTGTGCATGACCGCCGAACTCTATATCAGCGCCGAAGGCAAGGTCACGCGCACCCGCTTCTTTGAAGGCGTGATGCGTTCACAGGCGCGGCTGACCTACGATCAGGTCGCGGCGATGGTCGTCGATGGCGATGCTGAGCTTTGTACCCAGTACGCCGATCTGCTGCCCCATCTGCATGAACTCTATCAGCTCTATCAGGTGCTTCACGCCGCACGGGTCGAGCGCGGTGCCATCGACTTCGACACCGTTGAAACCAAGTTTGAATTCACCAATCAGGGTCGCATTGAGGCGGTGGTGCCGCTGATCCGCAACGACGCGCACAAGCTGATCGAAGAGTGCATGCTGGCCGCGAACGTGGCCGCTGCCAGACTGTTCGAGCGCAAACGCATTCCGGCGCTCTATCGCATCCATGACACGCCGAAAGAGGAAAAACTGACCGATCTGCGCGAGTTCCTCGGTCAATTGGCGCTTAAGCTGCCCGGTGGCGTCAAGCCGACCGCCGCCGATTACGCGCAATTGCTGGAACAGGTGAAAGATCGCCCAGATCGGCGACTGATCCAGACCGTGCTGCTGCGCTCGATGCAGCAGGCCATGTACAGCGCAGACAACGTCGGTCATTTTGGGCTGGCCTTCGATGCCTACACCCATTTTACCTCGCCGATCCGCCGTTACCCCGATCTGATCGTCCATCGCATCATCAAGCATCTGCTGGCGGGCGGGACGGCGGCAACGCTCGACTATTCCAAGACCGATCTACATCAGATCGGCGAGCAGTGTTCCGGCACCGAACGCCGCGCCGACGAGGCGACCCGCGACGCTGAGGACTGGCTCAAGTGTGAATTCATGCAGGACAAGCTTGGTGAGCAGTTCGACGGCACCATCACCAGCGTCAACTCGTTCGGCATTTTCGTTGAACTCGACGAGGTGCATGTTGACGGGCTGGTGCATATCACGGCGCTCGACAACGATTACTACCACTTCGACCCCATCGGCCACCGGCTGCATGGCGAGCGCACTGGCACCGTTTATCGTCTGGGCGACCGGCTGCGGATTCAGGTTGCTGCTGTCAATCTGGATGAGCGCAAGATTGATTTCGTGCCGGTGTCAGTGGCTGGCGCGAATGGGCGCAAGTCGGCAAAATCGGGCGGCAACCAACCGGCTGGCGCTCCGGCAGCTGATCCGGGTCGGCGCAAACCCACTGCGCAAGGCGCTCGCAAACCGGCGGGGCAGGATGCCCGCAAGCCTGTCGTTCAAGGGGCTAAAAAAGCGCCGGAGACGGCTGACGCCAAGAAGCCGCGCTCGCGCAACCGGCGTAAGCGCAAGCCATCCGGCACGACGCCCGCCGCCTAACCATGAAAAACCTTGCACCGGTCAGCGGCATTCACAGTGTCCGCGCAGCGCTCAAATTCGGCAGCGAAGGTGTTGCCGAACTCTGGCTGGAACGCACCCGACGTGACCGGCGTCTGGCTGATGTCACTGATCTGGCGCGTCAGGCAGGCGTCAAGATCCGTCAGGTCGAACGCGCTGAACTCGACACTGCCGCTGAAGGTGCGAATCATCAGGGCATTTTAGCCTGGGTGCGGATACCGGCGGCGCGTTCGGAACAGGAGTTGGCAACGCTTTTGGATGGTCTCCAGGAACCACCATTTTTGCTACTGCTTGACGAGGTGCAGGATCCGCACAATCTGGGAGCCTGTTTGCGTACTGCTGAGGCGGTCGGTGTTCATGCCGTGATTGCACCTAAAGATAACGCGGTCGGTCTGACGCCTGTCGTCTGCAAGGTCGCCAGTGGTGCCGCCGAAACCCTGCCATATTTTCAGGTGACGAATCTGGTGCGCGTCATGGAAGATCTTAAAGAACGTGGCATCTGGTTGACCGGCACCGCTGGCGAGTCCGACACCGATCTCTATGCCGCCGATCTGACCGGCTCGCTAGGGTTGGTCATGGGCAGCGAAGGCAGCGGATTACGCCGTTTGACCCGCGAGCGCTGCGACCGGCTGGTGCGTCTACCGATGTGCGGTCAGGTCGAGAGCCTGAATGTCTCGGTCGCCGCTGGGGTCTGTCTCTATGAGGCGTTACGGCAGCGCCGGATGGGTTAGCCTCGCCTCGTCCAGGGTATGCCTTGCAGCCACGGCTTTAGAACTTATCCGTAAAATGTTGTCCCGCCTCTGATCTGATACCAAGACGGAGCCATCCGTGATGGTTTGCGAAAGACGTGCTTCGCAGAAACGGCAAAACGTACTCGAAAACCGCTCACATGACTCAGTTCACGACTGAGTCCCCCGCAAATTCGCCTTCTTTTCCAGTTTTTGGAGAACCTCAGTTCTGGTTATGCGCTGATGACGGTGCGTTTTGGCATGAAGAAACGCAACCCGTCGGTGTGTTGGGATGGCGGTATGGATTTGGAGGAGCGCGATGTCTCTTGCCAATCGATCATCGCCGTCGCATTGAAAAGAGTCACGATGCCATCGTTAACACTGTAACGAATGATGAGGAAAGCAACGATGTTGGAAGCGATGCGGGAATTAGCGTTACTTGAACTGAACTGGCGCTGCGGTCAATCCGGGCTTGGTTTGAGCGCGATTCGGGCAGGGCACAGCGAGCAGCTTGCGCCGCTGCTGGTTGAAGCGGCGGAAAAGATTCCCCGCGTGTATCTGCTGCAAAAACAAGCGGATCAAACGGGCGTGGTCAGGATGTGGGTTGAAGATTTGGATGACGCCAAACGCCGCCGCTTACCGTTCAATAAACCCAGCGGCGCACAATCTCCCGCCTTGGGTCCAGTGTTCAAGCGCACCAGCAAGCCGAAGGAAAAACCGCCGTGCGGGCCGAGTCTGAAAATCCAGAACACGACGGCCAAGGAATTCATGGCGCAGGCGGGCTGCGGCGTGGCTTGGAACGACTATTTTCGTGAGGTCTGCGCGGCGTTGTTTCAGAGTTCTACTTTGCAATACGGTGATCGCCAATATCCGGTCGGCTCAAATCAATCTGATGCGCATGTGCTGGCCGCCGCGATTCGTTTAATTTCTGAAAAGGAGACGGTCTTTCTTGCCGTTGTGGATGCACGAGACCGCTGGCCGGGTGATCGCGCTGAATATCAGGATTATCTGGCACAGGCGCTGGCTAACATCAAATACGTCACTGGCGAGGCGCAAGCACACGCATCCGCCGACTGTCCGCTGTGTGGCTCAACCGGCGTCACGCTCTACCCGAATCTGCGCGGCACCGGCATCAATTTTTCCAACATGGATCGCGCTGGCGCGTTTCCGGGACTGGATACCGGGCAGGCGTGGAAGGGTTACGGGTTGTGCCTGGACTGTGCCGATCTGCTCTACATCTTCAAAAACCATCTGCTTAGTCAACATTTTGTCAGCACCGTTGCAGGCGACAAGGCACTGCTATTGCCCAGTCTGCTCGGCAACGAATCCGGTAAACGGCAGTTTCTGGAAGACTGGCGCAAGTATCTGAAGAGCCTTGAAGACGGTGGCACCAAGATTGGGTCGCACGAGCGTGATTTGCTGGAGTTTGTTCAGGATCGACCGGACGCGCAGGTGGTGGTGCATCTTCTGTGGGCGACGTTCGGGCAGGTGGTCGATGACGTGCGCGGCGTGGTGACGGACGTGTTGCCGTCGCGGTTGCGCGCACTGAGCAAGATCAATCGAGAGGCGAATGCCTGGCAACATCCGCTCGCGCCGCGTTATGCCATGCCGGAAGCGGATTTCGATCTGCATCTGAACATGCTGCTGGCGCTCCTCAAACGTCCCGGCGGCAAACGCGCTGCCAAAGCCAATGAAAGCAGCCAGTTGTTCACGATCAAGCGGCAACTGGTGGAGGCGATCTATCACGGCGTACCGCTTGGCGAAGCCACGGCAGGACTGTGGCGCGAGTTGCTGACGACTGCCCGCTGGCGTCTCGACGACATGGCGAATTCTGGCAATTTCGGTGGCTTGCTGTATGAGGGATATAGCGAAAAGGGGAACAAACAAACCCGTTATTGGACGCTCGCCGGCTGGGTCAGACATCTGGCGCGTCTGCTTGACTATCTTAATAAAACTGGAGTTTTACCCATGACACCGCCCAAAGAACCGCTCAATTTTGAACCCACGCTAGCGGCGCTCAAGCCGTATTTTCAGCCCGGTTCAGGTCTCGATACCCGCGAAAAGGCGTTCACCTTTTTGCTCGGCATACTCTACGGCAAGGTGTTGCAAGTACAAGCGAAGCGGGGCGTCAATGTGGCGTCAAACGCGCTGACCTGGCTCAAGCGGCTCCATCTCGACGGGCGTGATCTGCCCGATTTGTACTGCAAAATCCGCGAGAAGCTCATGATCTACGAGGTTGAGGCCAGCGCCGATGTCCGCGCCATCGTGCAAGATTTAGGTCGTCTCGGCGGTCAATCGCTCGGCGATCAGATTGCGCTAGATCAGACCGTCACCTGTTATTTCCTGCTGCTCGGCCAATCGGTGACGGTTGACGTGCTGCCTTCTAAATCCAAAAAAACTGAGGACTAATTGCCATGACGACAACACTCACTTCACGCCGCGAAATTTTGTTTCTGTACGACATCCGCATGGGCAACCCCAACGGCGATCCTGATGAAAATCGCCCGCGCAGCCTGCCTGACGGGCGCTTTTATGTGACCGATGTGCGTCTGAAACGCTTTGCCCGCGATTATTGGGCGGCACGCGGTCAGGATATTTTGGTCGGCAACATCGAAGGACGCACGACCAATCTGACTGGGCGGGTCGCGCACCATCTGAACAAGATCGGTAAAGACAAAGCCGATGGCGAGGAATTGGTCACGATTCTGCTCGACAGCTTCATGGATGCCCGCTGCTTTGGTTCGTCGCTGGCATTCAAGGGACAGAAGGAGGATGACGCTCCCGAATCGCATGATGAATTGAAACTGGAGCCAAAAGAAGCAAAAGCAAAGAAAAAACCGACGGAGTGGAAGCCGAAACCCATTCCGAAAACCCTGACCGGCGCGGTGCAGTTCAACATGGGCGAGGTGCTGCACGAGGCAGAGGAAATCCAGATTCAGGGGACTTCGGTCTTCGGCAGCGATGAGGAGAAAGGACAAGGCACCTTCACCAACTACGCCGCGCTGCGTTATGCCCTGATCGCCTTTCACGGCATCGCCAACGAGCATTCCGCTAAAAAATCCCATCTAAGCGACACTGATTACAACGCGCTGCTGCTGGCGCTGTGGAACGGGGTGCGTTCCGCTGGCAACACCCGCACCAAGATCGGCCAAGTGCCGCGTCTCTTGGTGTCGGTCGAATATCAGCCCGGCGAAGAATTCCAGTTTGGCAACCTGATGGATTACGTTAAATTGCATCCAGCGACCGGTAAACCGGAACGCGCTTGGGCGTCACCTGACGACTATTTTGTTGATTTATCGCGGTTATTGGAACGCCTTAACGGTCAGCGCCAGCGCATCGCCCGTGTGCGCTACGAGGTCTCGCCCGATCTGACGTTTAGCGCCGGTCTGCCGGGCGACTGGCAGGCGTTCGGTTTCGATCAGCCCGCGTGAGCCGAGATATGGACATCCTCAGCGTTCGCTGGTCAGCGAAATATGGCCACTTTCTCCGCGCCGAGGCAAACGTCAACGCCCTGACTTACCCCGCGCCGCCGCGCACGACGGTGCTGGGATTACTGGCCGCGATTCTGGGGCTGGACAAGGATGCGTTGGCGGATGACTTGGCTGAGGTGCGAGTTGCCGTGGGTGGCGCGGTGCCAGCGCGGTTCTGGCATCGGGTCAAGTTGCGCAAAGATCCGCCAACCGCCTTGCCGTGGGAAATCAAGCGCAATCAACGTGGGAGCGAAAATCCCGCGTCAGAAAAGGCGACGCTGCACCGTCAGGAATGGCTACTCAAGCCGGATTTTCTGCTGCAACTCGCCTGGCCGGAGCAGTCGGCACGTTTTGCTGAACTGGTGACGCGGATCGAGCAACGGCGCTGGCATTTCACGCCCTGCATGGGTTTGTCAGAACTTCTCTCGGATGTTGAATTTCTCGGTTGCCAACCGGCAACGCCACTGCCGCCCGGACGCCATCTGGTGCAAGGTCTGTGTCCGGCGGATGCAGTCCGTCTGTTAGCCGAGAAAGAATTGGGGGTGCATTTACTGAGACTGCCGCGTGAGGTCAGCGCCAGCCGGGTATTCAGTCATGCGCCCTATTATCTGGAACATCGCGGTCAGCCGTTTGCGGTGGAAACCGACGCGGCGTGGCAGGTCGGCGACTGGACGGGGTTATTTTTATGAGCGGTGACACGCTGCTGTCGCATTCTCAGCCGACGCTCAAGTTGAGCCAGCACCTTGCGCAGGTGCGAGCAGCGGCGGAGTTTCTGTTGCATGGACATTCGCCCTCTGTCCGCAACCGTCGCACGGAAACCGCCGTCGTGCTGGATACGCTAATTTGCGGACACGATCTCGGCAAGGGCAGTCCGGCGTTTCAAGACTACATCCGCGATCCGGTCAAGTATCGCGGCGACGTCCATGCCAAGGAACATTCGGCGCTGTCGGCGGCGCTGGCGCTGTTATGGGCAAAACAGCAGGGCTGGGATGCCCTGACCGCTTTGGCGCTGACACAGGCCATCGCCGGTCATCACGCCGGTTTTGCTACGCTCTTTCATTTGGAAGAGCGGCTGCGATTGGAGGAAGGTGATTCATTGCTGGCGCAATGGGCGACGCTCAACCACGCTGAGTTGGAACAGGCCAGTGGTTTGCCGCTGTCCGAGATTGCAGGCGACTTCGAGGATGCGCGGCGCTGGCTGTTTCGGCGGCAGCGCGTTGGCGAGCGTCTGCTCGCATTGCCCATTGCCGAGGCGATCCGCTTCCGGCTGTGGACGCAGTTTCTCTTTTCACTGCTGCTGGAGGCGGACAAGGCGTGTTTGGCGCTGCGCGAGGAAGATGTCAGGCGCTATTTCCGACCATCGCGCCCAATGCTGACGCCTGCCTGTGTCGATGAACGTCTGGCGGGGTTGCCGGACACCCCGCTGAACGCCTTACGCAAGCAACTCCGCGCACACCTCATCGTCGAGACGAATGCAGATCACCCCTGCTGCACCCTGACCCTGCCGACGGGAACCGGCAAAACGCTTCTGGCCGCGAGTTGGGCGCTGACCCAGCGTGAGAGGCTGGCACAGTCGGGATCGCCGCCGCGCATCATCATCGCCCTGCCGTTTCTCTCCATTGTCGATCAGACCGAGCAGGAATATCGCCGCTTGCTTGGACTCGATCCAGACAACACCGCGCAATCCGAGCGCCTGCTGTCCAGTCATTCGCTCTCGCACCGTGAATACGAACTGGAAGGCGCAACGCTTGGCACCGCCTATACCCGCTTTTATCTGGAAACTTGGCGCTCCGAAGTCATCGTCACGACCTTCGATCAACTGCTGCTGGCGCTCCTGTCGCCGCGCACCAAGCATCAGATGCGCGGTCATGTCCTGATGGATGCCGTAATCGTGCTGGACGAGGTGCAAACGCTGCCATGCCGACTCTGGGATCTAGTGGATCACACGCTGCGGGCGCTGACTGAAGAGGGTAACAGCTGCATCCTGCTGATGTCGGCGACCCAACCGGCGCTCCTGACCGGTGCGCACGAGCTGGCAGGAGATGCCGCGCAGATAGCCAACATCTTCAGCCAGTTCAAGCGGTATCGGCTGACCTTCCGGCATCGTGAAACCCAGGACATCGACGGCTTCATCGCCGAACTGCTGCCACGTTTGCAGCACTGGCAGGCCGCCGGTCAACAAGTTCTGATCACGCTCAACACCCGTGCCAGCGCTAGGGCGATTTGGCGGGCGGTCACGGAATCGCTGCCTGACAATATCCCTGTCTGGCTCATCAGCGCCGATGTGACGCCGCGTGATCGGCTGGCAAAAATTTTAGCGATCAAAGAACTTAACAGGAAGACCAATAAGGGCAAGCCTTGTGTCGTCGTCTCAACCCAGACCATTGAGGCCGGCGTCGATATTGACATGGACATCGTGATCCGGGATTTCGCACCGTTGGATGCCTTGATTCAGGTCGCGGGGCGTTGCAACCGGCATAACGGGCTGGGCGAACATGGCGGTTATGTCGAAATCGTGTCGCTCACGAATGCGAAAGGATGTGAATATGCCAAGACGATTTATGACGCGAGTGAAAAAACTGAAGTGGGTAACAGAAAAGATGACGCAAGCAAAAAAGGATTACTGGATATTACCCGGGAGTCGCTCGCCGGTATTTCCGAGGCATATGAAGAAGATGTCCTAGCACTTAGTCAACGTTATTTTGAGTTTGTTAAAACCCGCAAAAACACCGGCGCAGAATTAACCAATGCCTTCGCCCGTTGGGAAGAAATGCCGGATGTGCAAACCCTATTACGCGGCAAGGTCAAGCAGGTGGCCTTGCTGGTGCTGGCCGAGGACGAAGACTGGCTGCGCCGCGATCTGGAAACCGCGCTTGCCGTCAAGGATCGCTGGGAGCGACGCGAAGCCCTGCGCACACTCGCTGCCGCGATTCAGCAGCGCACGGTGACGGTCTACGCCAGACAAGGTTTTCACTCTGAAGATTACGCCGAACCGATCGGGCCATTCTGGCTGCTCAAGCCTGGTTACTATCATCCCGACAGCGGGCTTGATTTACGACTTGACGAGGAAGATCCCGCCACATGCATCCTCTAGCCACCCTCCCGCTCGCCCAGGTCGAACTGCACTGGGATTGCAATCTCTCTGGCGGGGGCGAAACGCGCACCCGGCAGTTACGCGGCGCACTGGGCACCGCTTTTCACGACGATGATGTCTTTCATCAGCATGATCCGGCGACCGGCAAGCTGCTGTATCGCTATCCGCAGATTCAGTACCGCTGGCGCGATGGACGGGGCGTGATCCTCGGCTGGGGCAATGCAGCCAGCCGGTTGCTCGCGCTGCCCTGGTTTGATCTGGAACTATGTCTCGGCGAAGACCGCGTCGTCATCACCGATGCGGCGCTGACCCTGACCCACAGTCAGTTCGCCGTTAGCGAGCGACTGGTTCATTACCAGCTCCAGACGCCGGCGCTGATCTTCAATCAGGACAACTACCGGCGCTATCGCACTCTTAATGCGCGGGAACAGCGCGACGAGCGTGATCGGCTATTGATTGCCAACATGCTGACCGCTCTGCGTGGGCTGGATGTCAAGTTCAGTCAACAACTCTATGCCGCCTTCATCACGCCCATCAAACAGACCTGTCATTACAAAGGCGAATCGCTGTTTGGACTGCGTGGCGAGTTCGTCACCAATGCCATCCTGCCCGCTGGCTTTGCATTTGGTCATGCGGTCAGCCATGGCTTTGGTGAATTGACGAGCTATTAAGCCCCTTTCCCTATGGGAGAGGGGTTGGGGTGAGGGGAGATCGCAGCCAAAACACCAACAGGAGCAACCATGGACCTGATCCTGACCACCTTCGGTACCTATCTTCACCGTCAGGGAGAGATGTTTCTGATCAAGGTGAAGGAACAAAAACAGGAAGTCTCATCGCGCAAGGTGCGCTCAATTGTCATCACCACCGGTGCCAGTCTCTCGACCGACGCCATTCAACTGGCGGTCGAAAAAAATATTGACATCGTCTTTCTCGATCAGGTCGGACAACCCTATGGGCGCGTCTGGCACGGGCGTCCTGGTTCGACGACTGCCATTCGTCGCGAACAGTTACGTTTGGCGGATACCGAAACGGGATTACGGCTGGCGCTTGGTTGGGTGATACGGAAAACGGATCATCAGATCGATTTTTTACAAACGGCAAAACAGAAACGCTCGCGCCTGTCCGCAGCATTGACTGAAAAAACCAACTCAATCATCGAACTGCGCAAATCACTCAACGCGGTGACCGGTGATTTGAACGACGTGCGTGGCACCATCATGGGCTACGAAGGTCGGGCAGGACGCACCTATTGGGAAGCCATCAATCTTTTGCTTCCAGAGAGTTTTCAGTTTGCCGCCCGCTCACGCAATCCGGCTAAAGATGAATTCAACTGTCTGTTGAATTATGCCTATGGCGTCCTCTATGGCACGGTCGAACGCGCCTGTCTTCTCGCCGGACTCGATCCCTATGTCGGTTTTGTGCATACCGATCACTATCAGAAAAAATCGCTGGTCTTCGATCTGATTGAGTGTTATCGCATCTGGGCCGATGAAACCGTCGTGGGATTGTTCGCCGCCCGCAAGGTCAAGCCAGACATGTTCGACCCATTACAAAACGGCCTCATTCTGAATAAACCTGGAAAAGCGGTTCTAATGGAGCGGTTTGGTGAATATCTCGATGAAACCATCCGTTACCGCAATCGCAACATCAAGCGACGCGATACCGTGCAACTGGATTGTCACCGCCTGGCCAACGACTGGATCGGGCGACCAACCGATGACGACGACACGGTTAGCCCCCCTCTCTAGCGGGGGAGATGGGAGAACATCAACGCCATTAACCTCTCCCCAGCGAGGAGAGGGGTTGGGGTGAGGGGAGAACATCAAAATCAAATGAAAACAACCGAAACCCTGGTCTGGATCATCTATGACATCGTCGCAGACAAACCACGCACCAAAATCGCCAAACGCTGTAAAGAAGCGGGACTCTATCGTGTGCAGAAATCAGTCTTTTTGGGCACTCTCGAACGCAACCGGCTGGATGAACTGCGACTGCAAATCGAGGAATTAACCGACCAAGACGTGGACTCGGTCTATATTTTCCCGATGTGCGAGGGCGATTTTAAAAAAGTCATGCTTCTCGGACAGGCATTCGACAAGAAACTGGTCACTGACGAAGTGCGGGCGTTATTCCTATGACCGGTTGAACGCTCAATCCAATACAACAAGGATTGAAACTTCCTATGAGCGAACCCACCAGCAATTGGTCACTGGACACCGAGCGCACCCCGATGATCACGCCATCGGAAGTGCTGGAGCATGTGTATTGCCCGCGCTTTACCTGGTTCATGAACGTCCAGAACATCCCGCAGCATGAAGAGATGCGCTTCAAGGTTCAGAAGGGGCGCGAGGTGCATCGACGCCGAGCGACTGAAAACCGCGACTATCTGCGTCGCAAGATCGGTGCAGTCAAACGCGAGGTTGAGGTCTATCTGGCGTCGCCGGTCTTACGATTACGCGGCATCGTCGATGAAGTCCTGTGGCTGAAAGATGGCAACATGGCACCACTGGACTACAAATACACTGAATCACGCGAAACCGTTTTCAAGACCCATGAGACGCAGATCATCCTCTATGCCATGCTGATTCAGGAGATCTATCAACAGCCAGTGACACGCGGATACGTCGCGTATATCCGTGATGGTAGTCAGTTACTGGAGGTACCCGTCACCACGGCCGCCATCACTGCAACAGGCAAGTTAATCGCGCAGATTTTCGACATCATTCAAACCGGACGCCTGCCAGCGCGAACCAGCTCACGTCTGCGATGCGAGGATTGCTGCTACAAAAACATCTGTGTTTGATTGATTCCTCCCCCGGCTGAAGCCGGGGGATTCCCGGCCACTCGTAGGGGCGTCGTCTACTGAGATTGGCATCCCAATCCGACATTGAGGATGTTCCGCGCCGCGTTGATGTCGCGGTCGTGTTCTGCTCCACAGCCCGAGCACACCCAATGTCTCACTCTAAGCCCCCGCTCAACCCTTTCGGGCGGCTGTCGGGAAGACTCCCGCAGCACGAACAGACCTGGGTACTGTCCGTTTCGTTGACGTCGACGAACACCGCTGACTGCCCAATGGCGTTGTCCTTCAGTTGTGTTTTGAACATGAACCAACCGGCATCCAGCACAGACTTCGCCATCCGGGTTTTGACCAGCTTGGCGCTGCTCACGTCGCCAACGACGATCATCCCGTGTGAACGGGTGATCAGAGTTGTGAACTGATGAAACGCAGTTTGTCTGTCTTGAACTGACGGCGTTTCTTACCGTGTTCATCGGCGCGCAGCGGTTGCAGCGACTTTTGCAGAGCGAAGACGGACGTCTCGCCGTGAATCCAGCCGACTCCGGAAATCGGAACCCTGGAAAACGCAGCCGATTCCGCATTGGCCGCGTTCCAGACTTGATTCACTTCAAACGCGAGTGTCCGCAACAGCGTGGCGTGCTGGTCGCGGATGCGTACCGAAAGCGTTTTGGTCTGTGTTTCCATGCACGGTAGAATACAAGATCCCCTAAAATGGCGGGGCTTGTCGTTGAGGTCATCGACAGACTGGTAAAAGACGTTGCTTTTCGCTAGCATTCGCCCTGTTAACCTGCTGTCCTGAGACGCTGCTGAGGAAAAAATATTTTCACTGCGCTCGACCTTGTTAATAACAAATTGATTTTAGTTTTAAAAAAATCAATTTTTCGATGCAAAGCCGGTGTAAAAAAGTCTATTTTCAGGCAAAAATGACGGACAGGACAGATAAAAAGAGCCGCTCTAAAATTCAGTATTATGCTGACTTTATTCGATTTTTAGGTGAAATGCGGTCGCGACCCACAATCCAATACAACAAGGATTGAAACCCGGTGTAGAGATCGACCGAGAACACATCTTTTACGTGTCGCGACCCACAATCCAATACAACAAGGATTGAAACCGAAAGAGCTTGAGCGCATGGCCGTACAGATCGAGCGTCGCGACCCACAATCCAATACAACAAGGATTGAAACGTCTACCGGACGAAGACACCGGCGAGCCTTGCGGGTCGCGACCCACAATCCAATACAACAAGGATTGAAACGTGATGTCCATCAACAGCGCGATCAAACGCTTTTACGGGTCGCGACCCACAATCCAATACAACAAGGATTGAAACGCCAAGTGACCGTATAGGCGCTTCCATCGTCGATCATGTCGCGACCCACAATCCAATACAACAAGGATTGAAACCTGAATCGGAATTCCCGGCTGAAGGCGAATTCAGCCGTCGCGACCCACAATCCAATACAACAAGGATTGAAACCCGCTGTCTTTCGTCCACGACAGCGAGGTGTTCATGGTCGCGACCCACAATCCAATACAACAAGGATTGAAACCTGAATCGGAATTCCCGGCTGAAGGCGAATTCAGGTCGCGACCCACAATCCAATACAACAAGGATTGAAACGGTTACGCGGTCACGACTTCCCACGTCCAGGGGGTGTCGCGACCCACAATCCAATACAACAAGGATTGAAACCTCAGCGCGGCATGGGTGTCATCGCCCAAGACTTCTGTCGCGACCCACAATCCAATACAACAAGGATTGAAACCGGACAGCACGACGCGCAGCATGGGGTAGGCATCGTCGCGACCCACAATCCAATACAACAAGGATTGAAACATC
>CAIUAY010000072.1 GCA_903897335.1 uncultured Chromatium sp.
ATGGCGTTTTTACCGCGTCGGGCGATCGGCTTGCACACCTGGTGGCTGTGGATGCCGCGGTTGTGACAGACGATCCAGGTGGTCGAATCGGTGAAGGCGATGCCGGTCTGGGTGCCGTGGCGGGCATTGAGATACAGCGGCATCAAGGCGCACGGAATCAACGCCACAAACCGCGTATCGCTTAGCAGGTGAGGGAATTCACGACGGGCGTGTTGGCTCAGGGACAACAGATAGAACGCCTTGACGGTGCGATATTGGGATGGATGGAAGACGATCAGGATCGTCATGATCTCGTTGAGCATAAAGCGGCTGGCTCGTTGCCGTTGGCGCTCACCGCTGGTGAGGAGCTGGCGATGCCAAGCCGGGAGGAACGTCTGGCAGACATCATCGACATCGCAGAACAACGTGTCGAAATCGATCATGGCGGCTCCGGGGAGTCAGGATGGTCTCCTGAAACCTTAGCGGGTTTCGCCCCCAGAGCCGCCGCCCTGATCCAGAACTCACGTTAAGGTACTGTTCACAAATGGATAATTGTGATTACATTCTGTTTTTTTGGTTGAAGACAAGCTACCGAGATTGTTGTTGCGTAACGACCAGTGGTTACGAATAGCACCGATGTTCCATGGCAAAGCCGGAGATCGAGACCAAACAGGACTAGACAATTGGAAACACTGATTAAATCATGTCAGATAATTTAATCAGCGTTTCCCTAAATATTTTCAATTTCCAGAATCCCGTAATCGCTGGATGAAGCTAATTGGTACGAGCGTCTCGGTTCCTGTCGTGCAGATGCTGGGTCAAGCCATGTTAGATACGGATTGTTTGAAGATACTCGCTCCATCCGATGTGGCGGCCTGAATGCCATTCCGCTAACGCACTATAAAAATAGGACAATAAGCCATGCAACTGGGAATAATTGGATTAGGTCGGATGGGCGCAAACATGGCGCTGCGGTTGTTACGCGCCGGGCATCAATGTCTGGTTTATGCTCGCCGCCAGGACGCCATGCAGACCGTGCTTGCCGAGGGCGCTGAAGGAACAACCGATCTCGCCGATTTCTGCGCCAGACTCAAGGCACCGCGTCACATCTGGATCATGGTTCCGGCAGTCGCCGTCGATCAGGTTATCGCGGAGCTCCTGCCACATCTGAGCGCAGGCGACACCATCATCGATGGCGGCAACTCCAACTACCGCGATGATCTCATCCGCGCTGAACGCCTCAAACTGTCTGGCATTCATTATGTCGACTGCGGCACCAGCGGCGGCGTCTGGGGACTGGAACGCGGTTACTGTCTGATGATCGGCGGCGAGACCGAGGTCGTCGAACGGCTTGATCCCATCTTTGCCGCGCTGGCACCCGGCATCGGTCACATTGAGCGCACCAGTGGTCGTAGCGGATCGGTCAGTCGCGCCGAACAGGGTTATCTGCATTGCGGCCCAAACGGTGCCGGTCATTTCGTCAAGATGGTGCATAACGGCATCGAATACGCCTTGATGGGTGCCTATGCCGAGGGGCTAAATCTTCTGAAACATGCCGGGATTGGCCGTCAGGATCATGCCACTGACGCCGAAACGGCGCCGCTGGCGCATCCAGAGCATTACCAGTATGACTTTGATCTGGCTGCAATTGCCGAGGTCTGGCGGCGCGGCAGCGTCGTGTCGTCCTGGTTGCTGGATCTCACGGCCAATGCGCTGGCGGCTGACCCGACGCTGGCTGGTTTTAGCGGACGGGTTTCGGATTCTGGCGAGGGGCGTTGGACTTGTCTCGCCGCGATTGAAACCGGTACGCCTGCGCCATTGCTTACAACCGCGCTCTATGAGCGTTTCAGCTCTCGCGGCGAGGCTGACTTTGCCAATCAAATCCTTTCATCGCTGCGCTACCAGTTTGGCGGGCATCATGAAAAAACGCATGCCTGATTGTGGTCATTAAAAATGATGACAGGTTAATCCCGGCTGATGACCGGGATTTTATTTAACGCTTGCAATAATAAAGAGAAAGAACATGACAATGCGAATGAAGATGGCCGTTTTTTTATTATTGATTGTCATATTAATGATTATTATTAGCGTGGTCAGCATCAAGAGCATTGCGCATCTCTCAGAAATCAGCCTGACTGGATTGCAATCGATTAAAGCTGAAAATGGACTGCTGCTAGCAGTTGAGAAAGTACATATCCATTTCAAGATCCAGGTTCAGGAATGGAAAAATATCCTGATTCGTGGCAATGATGCAGCGAGCTATCAGAAGTATCAGTCACAGTTTTATCGTGAAAGCCAGATTGTCCAGGCGCAACTGAGAGTTGCAGCCGAGCTGATGGCGGCTCTGGGTCTGAATCCAGATGATGCCAATCTGATTAAGCGCAATCATCTTGAACTCGATCAGAAATATGCCGAGGCGCTGCAACAGTTCAATGCCGCTGATCCGCAAACTGGGAAAACGATTGACCGGAAAGTCACTGGAATGGATCGCCCGATTTCCGAAAGCATGGAGGCACTCGAAAAACAGATTGAAAACCGTTTTTATAGCAAACTGAACCAGGAAACGGCATCTATGCAACAGATGACCGACATGGCGCGTTTTGAGCTCATCATTGTCGTTGTTTTGGGTATCCTGGCCGCGCTGGTTTTTGCTGGCGTGATGCTGCGCGATTTACTGCGCCAATTGGGCGGTGAACCAATGTATGCGGCACAGATTGCACAACGCATTGCAAATGATGAACTGGATCTGGATATTAAGGTTGCCAACAATGCGAGAGGCAGCGTCCTGGCGGCAATCAAAACGATGCAGCAGGCGCTTCAACAGCGGCTTACTGCGGAGCGCGCCATTGCGGCAGAAAATCTGCGTATTCGCTTCGCGCTTGATCATGTGACGGTTCCAGTGTCCCTTTCTGATGATCAGCATGTGCTGGTCTATCTCAATCATGCCGGACGACGACTGTGGCAGCGTCTGCGCCAGAAGACTGGAAACGCGCAATGCGAGACCGATCAACTGCTGGGCACGCGACTGTCCAGTTATTTTGAGGATGAAGACACCCGCGCCGCCTATCGCGTCGAACTTGACGAGACCCGCACACTCGACACCGTTTTGAACCAGCGCCATCTGCGCGTGACGGTCAGTCCGGTACGCTCGGATACCGGCATCTATCAGGGGCGCATCACGCAGTGGCTGGATCGCACCACCGAGGTGGCCATCGAGCGGGACATCGCGGGTCTGGTTCGCGCCGCCAGTCAGGGCGATCTGACACAGCGACTCTCAGTCACGGATAAGGAGGGGTTTTTCCAGCAACTGGCGCAAGGATTAAATCAATTGCTGACGATTGTGACTGATGGATTGAACGATGTGTCTGAAGTACTCAATGCCGTGGCACAAGGCGATCTGACCCGCACCATCAGTGCTGAATATGCCGGAGTATTCGGTCAACTCAAGGACAACACCAACACGACCGTTGCCCGGTTATGCGAGATCGTGGCGCAAATCAGCGACACGACCGGCAACGTCGAGGCGGCGGCGCAGGAAATCGCCGCAGGCAATGCCAATCTCGCTGCCCGCACCGAACAGCAGGCGCACAATCTGGAAGAAACCGTCGCTAATATGGAAACCCTCAATGCCGCTGTGTCGCGCAATGCCGACAATGCGATCAAGGCCAATGACATCACGCGTCACGCTAATGCCATCGTGATACAGGGCGGCGAGATGGTGCAGAGCGTGGTGGCAACCATGGACGCGATTCATATCTCCAGCAGCAAGATCGCTGACATCATCAACGTGATCGACTCGATTGCGTTTCAAACCAATATTCTGGCGCTCAATGCCGCAGTCGAGGCTGCACGCGCTGGCGAGTTGGGGCGTGGGTTTGCAGTGGTCGCAGCCGAGGTGCGCAATCTGGCACAGCGCAGCGCCCAGGCTGCGAAGGAAACCAAGGCATTAATCGATCACAGCGTGGGGCGTATCAGCGAGGGCGTGCATCTGGTTGAGGGCACCGGGCGCACGATGCACGACGTGGTGAGCAGTTTCCGACAGGTGGCAACGCTCATCACTGAAATCAGTGATGCCAGCCGCGAACAATCAGGCGAGATTGCGGAGATGACGCAGGCGGTTGGTCAGATGGATGCGATGACCCAGCAAAATGCGGCGCTGGTTGAACAGGCCGCTGCCGCCGCCGAGAGCCTGAGCGATCAGGCGCATTCACTGGCTGACATCGTGTCGGTCTTTCGTCTGGCGGCAGCATGAACAGCGGTCTGTCATTGTTGCAATCGCCGCTGGTACTGGCCTCAACCTCGCCTTATCGCCGGGCACTGTTGGCGCGTCTGGGTCTGGCATTCGATGCCACTACGCCGCAGGTTGATGAAACGCGCCACCCGGACGAGCCACCGCAGGCGCTGGTGTTACGCCTTGCCGAGGCCAAGGCGCGGGCAGTCGCGCCGCGCTTTCGCCATGCGCTCATCATCGGTTCTGATCAGGTTGCCTGTCTCGACGGTCAGATCCTCGGCAAACCACATGACCGCACGACGGCGATCCATCAATTGCAGGCGGCATCTGGACGCTCGGTGCTGTTTCAGACCGGACTCTGTCTGCTCAACGCTGCAACCGGTCAGGCGCAGACGCTGGTCGAGCCGTTTCGGGTGCATTTCCGCACACTGACGCGCCAGCAGATCGAAAATTATCTTGACCACGAGCAACCCTATGATTGCGCCGGCAGTTTTAAATCAGAGGGATTGGGCATCGCCCTGTTTGAACGGCTAGAGGGCGACGATCCTAACGCACTGATCGGACTGCCGCTGATCCGTCTCGTGACCATGCTGGAGGCCGCCGGCGTCCTGCCGCTAGGCGCGTGATCTTTGTTAATTTCTGGAAATCACATTGCTTAACGTGCTGTTATCGACAATACTTCATGCCGTTTATGACTGACCCACCACGGGTCTGGACACACTAATGAGGAGCCGCGCTATGCGCCCTGAGTTCATCCACGCCCGCTCTGCCTGGGCCGTCCCCGTCATCCTGCTGGTGATCATCCTGCTGAACGGCTGCGCCGGTTCTGGCGGCAAGCACGACATGGGCGCTACGGATCAGCAGGGACGCAATCTGGGGGATGCTACCTTTCCGGTTCCACCCGCGATCCAGGACAATGTGGATTTCTGGCGTCACGTTTACGGCATCTGGAGTCGTAGCCAGGTAGCCATTCATGACAATGAACACATGGGCGTGATCTACGAGGTCGCTGAAATTCCCGGCTCGGTTCAGGCCGGCTACAGCCCCTCGCAACAGGCGTGGCTGGAGTCACGGCTTGGCTATCATGCCAGTCGGCTTAAAATGCTTGAGGAGCGGGTGCGCACCGGCCAGACCCTGACTTCGAGCGACAAGGAACTCCTCGCAAAATTCGAGAACAATGGCGGTGTCGGGGCACTTTATGGTGCCTCCGACCGGCTGCGTGCCCAGCGCGGTCTGCGCGAGCGTTTCCAGCGCAGTCTTGAAATCAGCGGACGTTACGATGCCGCCTTCCGCGAGATCATGCAGAGTCACGGACTGCCGGAGGATCTCGCCTACATCCCCCATGTCGAGTCATCCTTCCAGACCAATGCCAAATCCAACGTGGGCGCAAGCGGCGTGTGGCAGTTCATGCCGGCGACCGGGCGCATCTACATGACGGTCAACAGTCAAGTCGACGAACGCTATGACCCCATCCTCTCCGCTGATGGTGCAGCGCGCTATCTGTCACAAGCCTATCAACGACTGGGAAGCTGGCCACTGGCGATCACCTCTTACAATCATGGTCAAGGTGGGATGGCCAAGGCCAAATCGCAATACGGCAATGACATCGGACGGATTGTCAAAAATTATGATGGCAAGGCGTTTGGCTTTGCATCGCGTAACTACTATGCCGAGTTCGTCGCTGCCCGTGAGGTTGCACGCAATCCCCAACGCTATTTCCCCGAAGGCATTCACTATGAAGCGCCCTGGCCACATGACCGGCTGGTGCTGAATGACAGCATGCCGGTTGACCATATCGCACAACACTACGGGTCATCTGCCAGCCGTCTGGCAGAGATTAATCTGCACTGGAGTGACGCTGTGCGCGATGGCAGAGCCTACCTGCCAGCCGGCAGCACGATCTGGCTGCCGCAAGGCTCGCTAAAACGGGTTGCCAGCCAGCCGCCGCCGGTCTCTGCAAAAGCACCGATCATGCTGGCGAGTCTCGATATGGCTCCGAAACCGAAGACATCCACGCCCAAACTGATTTCTCCAGAGAAAACCGGCTTACCGCTGCTTGCACCGGCAAGGATCAACACAGCGAAGACGACGACCGTTGCTGAGTCAAAAAACACGCCAACCAAGGCAAAATCAGAAACCTCAAAATCCAGAGAGGTTGCCGCGAAGGCGCGTTATCATGTGGTTCAACCGCAGGAGACGCTGTATCGGGTTGCCGTCCTGAACGGGTTGTCGGTCAGCGAGCTGCGCGAACTCAACCAGATGAGTGCCAACGACAATAACATCCGGCCTGGCCAAAAGCTGAAAGTGGGAATCTAGACGCAAGCTTGCCGGATTCGATCCGGCAAGCGGTTTAGCCCCCTGCGATGCATTGTTCCCGACAGTCCTGCAAGGTCTGGAATGGAATCCGTCCGTGACATCCGTTGTAGGTAAACGGTTTGCACTGGTCATCCCGATAGTCATAATAAAACTTCGTTTGTGCAGCACGGCAGGAGCCAGGGTCGGGCTTGACCAGACATCCGATAGGCAATTCATCGGACTTGTTCGGTGACTGATTGCCGCCACAGCCGGACTGTAACAGCGTCATGGCAAAAATCGGCAGGATTTTCAGGATCGACTGAATGCCATGTTGACTGATAGTGATCACGTCGTTTTCTCCTATGCGACCGAAATGCTTTTAGCCAACCCGTCCAGGGTTTCGATCTGTTTGTTGAAGGTTTTAATTTCTTTCTGGAGTCCGGCCGTGTCGGTCGATGGATTCTGCGTCCGGTAGGTCTGCGCCGCGCCATCGAACATCCCAGCTTTTTCATGTGCGCCCTTGCTGGCCTGTGCGACCACGGTCTGATTGTCGGTGATCCGTTTGCGGACGGTCTCGACCTCTGATGCCGTCGCCTGCCCCTTCTTCAGTCGCTTGGTCACGTCGGCCAGACGACGTTTGTCCTCCTTGATAACGGCCTTGACGCTGGCAATCAGATCCTTGGTCTCGGCATTGGACTGGCGCACGTCGCTGGTCATCGATTCAAGCTGGTCTTCCTTGCTGGAATACTGCTTCTGTTTCTGCGCGACATAGACTCCGGCCAGTCCGCCAACCGCTCCGCCAATCGCCGCTTTTTTCAGAATCTCGGAGCCGTTATCACCCCGGATGACACCCCACAGCGCTCCGGCACCCGCGCCAACCAGCGCACCCTCCCAGACCGTCTTTTGGAAGGCTTTGCTCTGCTCGCGCAGACGCTTTTCGTCAGCGGTGAGATCCTTTTCCGCCTCTGAAGAGGCGGTGCCCGGCGAGACCTTCGACACCAGATCCTGACCCATGCCCTTGACCCAGGACGTGGCACCCGTGACCGATTCGCCGAGTTTGCCCCCGGTTGTTTCGCAGCCTGTGGCAATCAGGCCACAGACGGCGGCGGTCAGTACAAGACTGAATCTGATATTTGATGCCGTTTGACGATCAGATGCGTGATGACTCATTGCCAACCCCAACCCGTTATCGGGAAACAAAGATGATTGAAACCATGACAAAAAAGTGGAGATACCATTAGAATTATCCATGCAGGATGACGGTCTTAAGCAACGCAAAAATTGGATAAATCAATGAAAATCAAAACCGTTAATAGAATGCCAAACCAATGGCTCAGGCTCTCACTGTGTCTTGGATTGATTCTGCCTGCCGTCGCATTCGCGCAGAACTGCCCCGCACCCTCCAGTCACAGCATCTTTAACGTCTCGCTGTGCGTTGCAGGCGATGTGGCCAACGTTGGCTCGAATTCAATCAGCGATATTATCAATCAGATGGACGAGGATGCGCTAAACAAACGCTTCGGAAGCTATCGTGACGGCGTGACCGGCGGCGAGTTCCGCCTCGACCTGCGCAGCCTGCCGGTGACGCTGGGCTATCAGCAGGGTTCATCCGTCCTGACCTTCAACGTGCCCAGCCTCGGCATCAAGAGATCTTCAACGGCGGTACCCGCGATGCCAGCAACAATCTGTTCGAGGACTACATCAAATAGAACGGCGACGAAATCCTGCGTGAACTACTACACGTCCGGCGGTTGACCCACTCGCCGTCAACCCCACCAGTATCCAGAGCCAGATGGTCATGGGTGATTTCGGCGCGGGCACCAATTTTGATTCGGCCTACAGTCGCCTGCCGCAGGGCAGTTCATTCGGGCTTGGGGTGCGCTTTGGCAGCTACACCCTGGGCGAGGGTGCCCAAAATGGGTTTACCCTACCCATCTCTTACAGCTATACCTTCGCCAACTATGACCGTCTGATCATGCGGGCGCCGATCACTTACATGGACGTCGATGGCGCTGTGTCCTACAGCGGCAATCTGGGCGTCGGCTACCGCAAGAACATCTCATCGCGCTGGTCGCTGACGCCTGCGCTCGGGTATGGCATCACCGGCTCCGCCGATATCGGCTCGCTCGCTCACATCTTTTCCGCTTCAGTCACCAGCGACCTGTTGCTCTACAAAGACAGCCGGTTCAGCGCCAGCATGGGCAATCTAGTCACCGTTATCAGCGAACGGCTGATGGCCGATCTTGATCTCTTCATTGAACCTGCCTTGGAGCCTAGCTATCAACAGCACCTGCGACTCTGTGGATCGGCAACGATTGGGCGCATGGAGGGCGGTCGAGCTGCGCCTGCCCGACGGACGTATCTCGCGCCGCCATGCCAGACTGAGCCTGGCAGGAATGCATCAAGCCGCTGCCTGACTATCGGCGACCTGATTGAACTCGGCAACATCCGGTTGCTGGTTCATGCGATTGAACACCTCTAAATAGCGACATGAACTGCAAAAACGGAAAAACACATGCACACACTGACGCCAGCCCAACGCATCACGCTTCTCTGCTTGAGTCTCACGGCATCCACGCTACAGGCGGCCATCCAATGTGATTGTCCGCCAGCCAGTTTCGGTTCCAGTCTGTTCAACCTCTCGTTCTGTGTCGAAGGGGAGGTGGCCAACATCAGCGGCAATTCGATTAACGACATCATGACCCAGATCGATGAATCGCCGCTCTCCAGCCGCTTTCCGAATTATGGCAGCGGCACGTCCGTCGTCGTCTATCAGCTCGACATGCGCGGACTCCTGGCCACGCTTGGATATAATTACGGCTCGACTGAATTGATCTTTTACGTTCCCAGTCTCGACATGACCAAAACCTTTGATGGTGGCACCCGCGATGCCAGTAACCAGCTCTTCCGTGACTATCTCAATGAGAGCAAAGCGGGGATCATGCGAGAAATCATGCGGAACTCGCCGGTTGACCCAGTTGCCGGCAACCCGGCAAGTCTCCAGAGCCAGATGCTGGCCAGTGATTTTGATGCGGGCACCAGTCCTGCCTATGACAGCCTTCCACCTGGCAGATCCTTAAACCTTGGCGCGAATATTTCCACCTACAGCCTCGGTAAATACACTCAAACACTCTTCACCCTGCCGATTTCATATAGTTATACCTTTGCGAACTATGACCGACTCATCGTGCAGGCACCGATTTCTTATACAGAAGTCGATGGCGTCACCACGTATCGCGGCAATTTTGGCCTTGCGTACCGCAAAAATATCTATTCACGCTGGTCGATCACGCCAGCTATCGGTTATGGCGTCACCGGCTCTTCAGGCTTAGGATCGAGTGGCCAGCTTCTGTCGGCCTCGCTGACCAGCGATTTAATGCTCTATCACGACAGCCGGTTTCGCCTCAGCATGGGCAACATGATTGGCTATTACTCAACGATGTCACTCAATCTTGGTGATGGAAGCTCAGACTACGATCTCAAGAATACGGTCACGCGCAATGGACTTCTGCTTTCAATTCCCATGCAGAAGCGCTTCTGGAACCGTGAATTCAGCATCGACATCTTTGCCATTGACACTAGTTTTGCCGGTGATCCGCTCTATAGCGACAGCTATCAGGAATACGGCATCACCTTTGGTCCTGCGCGTTCTGCCGACAAAATGGAGCCAAACCAATCCAGCCATCCATTCGGCTTTGGCTTGAAATATGTCACCGGAGACGGCGACATTGAGGGTGTTGAGCTGACTTTCGGCTATCGGTTCTGAAGCCAGCGATCACCTGTTGGGGCAGATCTGGAATCTGCTCCAACTGTCATTCATTGTTATCTGCATCATCCGTTGTTTGATCAGTCCCCTGATCAGGCGACAACAGCGTCTGGAATGTTCCCAGCATCTCTGCCGACAGATTGATCATGGCGGAAAGATCGCTGTTTGCATGAACACGTTGAGAAGAGGTGATGCTAACGGGTTGGATCAACCCGGAAGTCGCTGGCACAACCAGACTATTGCCAATCTGCTGCACTGCCACCAGGCTGGACTGGACGGTTTCTGGATTGCCACCTAACCCTAGATTGGCAGACGTCCCAGTGTGGGATGCCTGGAGTATGGCTTCGAGCAGCAGACACACCGTACACCTTTCGGTGGTTGGCGGAATCTCCGGCGCAGGCGGCACGTCAGGAACGGGCGGAACTTCCGGCTCAGGTGATGCTACAGCGCTGATTGTCACCCGGTTGGTCGCGTTGGCCGCCGTCAGGGCAGGTAACTGGTAATCGCTGGCCAATCCGCTGCCGTCGGCGAGGACGAGACTGCCAAGGCTGGCGAGATAATTGATGGCATTGTCGGCGACAACAGCGCTGTGTGCAGTGGCGGTTCCCGACCCGGCAAGGGTGAGTGTTTCGCCCGAAATGCCGCTGATCTGGATCTGACTGGCGCTAAAGTCCGGTGTGCCGTCGTAGGTTTTGGCCGCGCTGATGGCGGCGGTTGCCGGCGTGATGCTGCCGCTGGCGCTGTTGAGCGTGACGCTGTAGTTCAGCCCGCCGTTGCCGTCGTTGAGCACATAGCTGGGGGCAATGCTCAAGGTGCGACTTCCGGCATGTTTGCTGTCAAAAACCTGGCTCAGGCCGCTGAGGCTGTCGCCCGTTTGCAGCCCGCTGACGCTGACCGCGCCGGTTGAGATGACGGTGCCGTCATAGACCCGGTTGTCGGGAATG
>CAIUAY010000073.1 GCA_903897335.1 uncultured Chromatium sp.
GGGACGGCGGGGGAGCGAAAATCGTGGATCGCTTCGGCAAGGCAGAATCGGAACTGGGGCAGCGCCAAACCGCTGCGATTGAGGTGGCCAGCACCACTTAAATTCGGGAAAAAACTGTCCTGGACATGGGGTCCACTTTATGCCCTGGCGCGTGGCGTGCCTCGCGGAATCACGGGTCGTGTCTTGATTGGTCGTCGAAGACGGGGCGGCCAGAATGGTCGCCTCCACCAGGGAGCCCTGATCCAACAGCAGCCCGCGCTCACGCCCCCGCGTGTTCGGGATCAACGTCAGCCGCCAGAATCCGGATGGATTGACAAGGAGAGCCGGTATGAGCGGTGATCATCCTGCATTTTCCAGTCGGATCAACTCACGCCGCAGAAAGTCTGCCGCCTCGGCTGTCGGCAGTGGCCGTGAGAGATAGAATCCCTGCGCCTCGCCGCAGCAGCGGTCGCCGAGGAAAGCGAGTTGCCCCGCCGTTTCCACCCCTTCCGCCGTCACTTTCAGATCCATGCTATCCGCCAGGGCGATGACCGCCGTCGCAATTGCCCGATCCTGAACGTCAGTGTGGACGCCATGGACAAAGACGCGGTCAATCTTCAGCCGGTCGATGGGAAATTGCTTCAGATAGCTCAGTGATGAATAGCCGGTGCCAAAGTCATCAATGGCCAACTGGACACCTAACTGCTTCAGTTCGCGCAGCATGACCAGCGCCGCCTCGCCGTCTTTCATCAGCAGGCTCTCGGTAATTTCCAGCTCCAGATAACCGGCGTTCAGTCCGGTCTCGGCCAGGATGGCGGCGACATGACTGGCAAAGCCATCCTGTGCGAACTGACGCACCGAAATGTTGACCGCGACCCGTGGCAGCACGAGACCTTCATCGTGCCAGGCCTTGCATTGCGCGCAGGCGGTGCGCAACACCCAGTCGCCAATCGGCAGGATCAACCCGGTCTCCTCGGCCAGCGGGATGAAATCGGCCGGCGAGATCTCGCCCAGTTCGGCGCTGTTCCAGCGTGCCAGCGCCTCGACGCCGGAAATCCTGCCGGTGGCAATGTCCATCTGCGGCTGGTAATGGAGTGAAATCTCGCCTTGTTCCAAGGCGCGACGCAGATCATTTTCCATGGTCATGCGCTTGAGCGCGGCGGAATTCATCGCATCGGTATAAAACTGAAAGGCATTCCGGCCTTTGCGTTTGGCAAAATACATGGCCATGTCGGCGCTTTTGAGCAGGGTCTCGACATCCGTCCCGTCGTTGGGATAAACGGCGATGCCGATGCTGGCAGTGATGGTGATCTCGTGACCGGCCAAGATGAGCGGCTGGGACAATACCGCCAGCAGACGCGCCGCCACCACGCCAGCGTCTTTGGCGGCGGCGAGTTCGGACAGCATCAGGGTAAATTCGTCACCGCCCAGTCGCGCCAGTTGTTCGCTGTTGCGGTTCACATGACCCTGGGCAATGACATCGCTGGTGCGCAGGCTGATGAGCAGTCGCTTGGCGACTTCAACCAGCAGGAGATCGCCAATCGAATGACCAAGCGTGTCGTTGATGCGCTTGAAATTGTCCAGATCCAGAAACAGCAGCGCCAGCGTCCAGTCGTGACGGCGGGCAGTTTCCAGGGTCTGACCCAGGCGTTCCTTGAAGAACGCTCGGTTCGGCAAGCCGGTGATGTCGTCGAAGTAGGCCAAACGACGGATGCGATCCTCCGCCAGTCGCCGCCGCCCCAGCGCCGTGACCAGTTGCCGCACTTCATGGGCATGAAAAGGTTTTTGCAGATAGAAAAGACTGCCCGCCGGTGGGACGCGCCGGGTGATCTCTTCCGGATCGATGTCCGAGTAAGCGGTGACGATGACGAGATCGACCACGGGATCCAGCTCGCGAATGCGGGTGGCGGCCCAGAGTCCGTCGGGGCCGGGCGGCATTCGCATATCGAGTAGCACGAGCGCGAAGGGATGACCGTCTGCCTGCGCCTGCACAACGGCCTGAACCGCGTCCTCGGCGCCGACACAGCAGACCAGTTCGACGGACTCGCGTGTCACCACCGGGGCACCCTTGCGGTCGCCGAAGAGTCGGGCGCGCATGTCGCTCAGGGCGGCATTGGCCGGCACCGTCGCGGCCGTCTGCAAGATCTCACGATAGCTGTCGCGGATCCCGGATTCATCGTCGGCGGCCAGCACCCGGATGATGCGATTGGGCGTGTCGTGATTGTTGGCGCTCATGCGTTGTTGTTCCTTGCGTCGTCGCCTGCGACCGCCTGCGGCAACCACAGATGTAGACAGGTGCCCTGACCCAATCCCGCACTCTCGGCGTCGATCCGTCCACCCATGGCCAGCAGCGTGTTGGCCGTCCAGTGCAGACCCATTCCCGAACCTCTTGATTTGGTGGAAAAGCCACGCTCGAAGATGTGCGGCAGATCCGTGACGGCGATGCCGCAGCCGTTATCAACAACACGCAGATGCACCATTGGCGCGTCCTCCAGCATCTCATGCTGGGCGCTGATGTGAACCACTCCGGGCAGCGGCGGTGGTTGGCCAGGATCACTGCCCATCGACTCGGCGGCATTGATGAGCAGATTGCTCACCACCTGTTGCAGCACCACCCGCGCTGCCTGAACCGGGGGCATCTGTCGCAAACTGGAGTCGATGTCAATCTTAACAAGATCACGCAGGTTTTCAGGGAGCAGTTGCACAGTGTCTTCCAGCAATGCGTGGACGGCAATCGACTCACTGACCCGCTCGGCGCGGCTGAAACGCGCCTGATCGACCAGGATCTGCTGGACATGCTCAACCTGGGTCTGGACGCCTTCCAGCTCGTGCGTCAGGCGTCGTGCCAGCGCCGCCAGTTCCTGTCCGGCGAGTTGCAGAAAATCCAGCATGTCGGCGCGGCGTTCCGGATCTGTCGTCGGGGCTGCCAGCTCCGCGAGCGCCAGATCCATCTCTTCCACCGGAGCGTCGCGCAGTGAGGCTTGAAGATGAGTGAGCTTGACGCCGACGGGCGTGATGGCATTACCAAGATTGTGCAGAACGCCGCTGGCCATCTCGGCAATCCCAGCCCGGTAGGATTGTTCAAGGAGCCGCTGCCGCGCCTGCGCGAGACGCTCGGTCATCAGGTCGAACGCCTGGGCGAGTACGCCGATTTCATCCATGCGGTTGCTCTGGAGACGCACCCTGAAGTCATCGCTGGCGCCCAGCGCGGTGGCGTGCGCGGTCAAACTGGATAGCGGATCGAGGACGAGTCGCCGCAGCAGGATCAGGAGCGTGACCAGCGCCAGCCCGCCGGCGACCCCGAGTGACAGACTGGCCAGCCACAGTGCATCCTGGCCACGTTGCGTGATTTCGCGCGGCGTCGTGACCTGGATGGTCAGCGCGGGATGGCCATCGACATCCATCAGCGTCGTTTCACCCACTGTTTTATCGGGCATTTCTTGCAGCCTGATCGCTGTCCGGATCAGCCGACCGGGTTCCTGCGTCGAAATCAATGGCTGGCTTCCCGGTTCGGGCAGCATGACGCGCAGATCGACCCGCGCCTGTTCGCCTAACCGTGCAATGGCGGCAGCATCGAGAAAACGCGCCATCAGAACATGACCCATGGGCGCGCCTATGCCGCTGCTGGGCAATGTGGGTTTCGAGACGACCAGAAAGGTGCCCTGAGGGGTGTGGAAGAGACCCGCAAGGGCGGCGTCAGTGGCGTCTCGCCGCCCCAGAAAATGGTCGGTGGACAACGCCTGGGGGATGAGATGGATTAACTCACGGGCTGTTTCGCTGCTCAGATCGTTGGTTCCATACCAAATCCGTTCACCCTTCTGGTCATAGAAGGCCAGCACCTGGACGGCCAGCGCCTGCAATGCCTGGGGATTGAGATTGGCCGCTACGAATTCTGAGTTGTGATCCTGCACAAATCGGTAAGCGTCGTCCCAGAGCGCCCAGTCTTTGATCGAAGGAATCAGCAGATCGAGTTCGCGTTGCAGCGCCTCGACCGCCCGTTCCACATTCCGGGTCACTTGCGCACGTTCCAGTTCCAGAAATCGGGGATACACCACCAGATGCTGGATCGCTAATTCCAAGCTGACTGACGCGACAAAGACCGCCAGCAGGATGGTCACCACCCGTGTGCGCAGCGACCGCGCCATAGATGTCATCACGTCTGCTCCTGGCGCACCATGGCACCGCGCTGACCCGCGATCGCCGCCGACAGGCGACCTGAGATACCCGTCGCCAGTCGTGGTGGTGCCGTTGTTGTCAACCCGGCATCATCGGACACGGGAGACGTGGCCACCAGATCGTCTGTCCATGACAGCAGAAACTGAAGGTATCGCCACAGTTCCGCTGCCACCTGCGACGCTTGGGCCACATCCATGCCGTCACCCGCCTGGGCGTCAAGTGCGCGTAGGGTGTGGCGATGTTTCTCCACGAAGGCATCGACCGCCAGGTTTCTGTCAGCGATGATCGCGTTAAAAGCCTCCTGATTGACGATGAGATTGAGGAAGATCAACGTCGGTTCGAGGTGCAAAGGATTGCGCTTGCTATTTATAGTGCTCATTTTGTAGCCCCTTAGCAGCCCATTAGTCCCACCAAATCCAGTCTTAAGTCTTCATCAGTTTAGCAGTAAACCAGAAGGTACTACCTTCGCCCAGACGGCTCTCGCAACCGGCATCGCCATCCATAAGATTGGCAACCTTCTTGGTCATCGCCAGTCCCATCCCCAAGCCACCGTACTTCCGAGTCGATGAGTTATCGACCTGCTCAAAGATCGAAAACAGGCGCGATTGATCTTCCGGAGCAATACCAATTCCGGTATCTTCAACTTCAAAGCGGATCAGCACGTTGTGATCATCCTCACTCATGAGCTTACATCGAATGATAATGACACCCACCTCGGTAAAGCGAATGGCATTGGCGACATAATTGAAAAGCGCCTGTTGGATGTGTTGTTTGCCGCCCATGACATCGTCTGGCCCTAAGAATACCTCGGTGACCACACTCAAACCCTTCTCCCTAACCTGATCCTGAACTCCGTGGTGAGATGGCCGTCGAGCTGAAATCCGATGACGGAATCCCAATTCAGGGTGCCGTCTTCAGTGATCCGCTGTTGATAGGTGAAGTCCTGATCCGAGATCGCCCCGCCCAGGGTGCCGAACCCCGAGAGATTGAGCTCCGCTTCGGCTGCCAAAGGCATCAAAAGCGTGCAGGCGAGAAGCCAGGGTAGCCGACGGGATAGGCGCTCAGACATCTTCGGTCCTCGGGCGAATGGGGGCTACTGGCTCTAGTAGATCATTCCAGCTTAACTTGTGGGTAGAGGCGTTTGAGTTTGATGCGGGCGTCTTCGGTGGTGAACTGCCAGTCCACGCCGGTTTGGGAGGCATTGCGGCGTTCGGCCC
>CAIUAY010000074.1 GCA_903897335.1 uncultured Chromatium sp.
CGGATCCCTGGGAAGTTTTCCATGTTGATTAACACCAGACTCTCACCAGTTCGTTCTGATCGAACGCCTCGCGCTGTGCTGGCTGGTGGCGTTCGATCAATGCAATCGCGTCCAGGATGTCGAGTAATCGTTCCCGATCCAGTCTCACAGGGGGCGCGCCTCCCGGACGACACGTTCCCGAAAGCGTGGGCGCATGGCCTCTTCAGTGACAAGATCCACGGGGCAACCCAGCAAATCCTGTAAATCCATTAGTAGACCGCCATGATCGAATAGACTGCGATCCGCATCGAAGCGCACCAGAAAATCGACATCGCTTTGAGGTCTGGCATCGTCACGCGCCACCGAGCCAAAGACGCGGACGTGACTGGCGCCCCAACGATGCGCGAGAGTCAGGATGTCGTCGCGGCGAGCCTGCAAAGTGGTGAATGTGATCATCGCAATCATGCCTCCGTCAGAATCGTCTTTAACTGCTCGCGTCATGCTGTCTGCTGTTCATCCTGTTCCAGTTTGGTGAGTAATTCATGCGGATCGCCGTGATCATCGACGACGGTGTGTGGATTGGATGATGGCTATTTTTTTATAATGTGATCCAACGCCTCAGATGTCGAATCATAACCTGACTTTTGCGCTGTGCATAACGCCTCTTCACCTAGTTTATCAAACTCTTTTCTGAAATCTTCAATCACTTGCGACCCAAGTTGATGTTTGATTTCGTCAGTAAGAAATTGATTGCAGGCATTCTTTGTCAGAACGCCAAGTTTCCCAGAAACGTTGCGTTTAAATGAACAGGCGTCTTCTAAAACCAAATTAAACACCCATGATTGATAGAGTTCATGACAGGTGTTTTGAGCGAGTTCTGCGGAAAAAGAAAGGTGAGGAAAACACAGCATGGCGAGAATGACTTTCTTCATAAAAAACTCATCAATTCACTCAAAAGTACAGGCGTTCATGTCGCCTATCGGTCGCTTCATCACGGAATCACACGTCCGGTGTCTGCGTGGCCAGCAGGCGCGTGATGGTTGACGGATGCACCCGGAACAGTCGAGCCGCTTCCGCGTTGGTCTTTTTCCCAGATGTCACCAGAGCCACAATTTCGCGCCTCTGAAGCGTTGTGAGCTTGGGTCGCCTCCCTCCTACACGCCCCTCCCTGCGAGCGGCTTCTAGGCCACTCTGAGTGCGTTCTCGGAGCATTGCCCGCTCGAACTCTGCGAACGCCCCGACCATCTGCATCAACATCCGACCTGCTGGGGTCACGGTCTCAATCGCTTCGGTCAAACTTTGAAACGCGGCGTGTGCGTGATCGATCTTTTCGAGGATCAACAGCACGTCTTTCAACGAGCGCGAGAGTCGATCCAATTTCCAGACCACCACCACATCGCCAGGGCGCAACTGATCCAGCAGCCGATGCAGTTGAGGACGCTCCCAGCGACCGCCCCCGGCGGTCTCCTGGAAGATGCGCTCACAGCCTGCGGCCATCAGCGCCGCCGTTTGGGTGTGCGTGTCTTGATCTTGGGTGGAGACCCGTGCATAACCGAGGCGCATGTCACATCAACCCATTGCCATTTCGTCTAATTTTGCAAGACGGTTTTGCAACGCACAATGGGTTGTTTTCAGTGGCGACGGGTTGGTATTGCGTAAACGTTCGTTTGGGCAACGCACTGATCCGGTGCGTGTAGGCCAATTGGGCTACAGTTAGCGTGATTTCTCAATGCTGGAGAACGAAATTATGGCGGCGACGATATGCGTTCGGGCAAGAATCGATGAAAAACTCAAGGAAGACGCTGCCGCTGTGCTGGCAGAGATGGGTCTCACCGTGTCGGATGTGGTTCGCATCGTGTTGACCAGGGTGGCGAAAGAGAAGGCACTGCCTTTTGAGATGCACGGACTGAACGCGCTCACGACGGAAACGCTCACGAAGAGTGAGCGTGGCGAAGAGGTTTACCACGCCAACGATGCCAATGACCTGTTCGAGCAGCTTGGCATCTGATGCGCCAGCCTGAGTATTCCGGCCAGTTTTTACGCGATGTCAAGCGGGCGCAAAAACGCGGCAAGGACATGGATAAACTGAAAACCCTCTTGAGTTTGCTCATCGACGACACACCACTCCCCGCTGCGTATCTCGATCATCCGCTAAAAGGCGAGTGGCGCGGATTCCGAGACGCCCACCTCGAACCCGACTGGCTGCTGATTTACAAACTCGTTGGGGACGTGGTGCGATTCGAGCGCACCGGACGGCATACAGATTTATTTGATGGTTAAACACGGCAACCGTGGATCAATGTCTGCTGCCGACAGCCTGTAAGAGCGTGATCGCTTTGCTGATGATAGTCGCCCTCTGTAGACCGCCAGTGCATGTCGGTCGCTATGGACGTGGTTGGTCAACGTGCGCGTTCATGTACGTTCGCAGAATGGCATTAATGCGCGTCTGATAACCGCGCTGTTGTCTGAACCATTGCAGCAGATCGGCATCCAGACGCATCGTGACCACTTGCTTGCGAGGCGGTAACACGATTTCTGCGCCTTGCCAAAAGGCGTCATCGGTTGCGTGTGCATCGGGATCAGCCGCAATGCTGGCATGGATGTCGGCATCACTGAGGTGACGCAATGCGTCCCAATCAGTTCCGGCTTTAGGCATGGATGCGTTGCCAGTAGAAGCGTCTTTCATGGGGTTCTGACCTCCACGCAGAAATGAGGCGGCGTTCGTCCGGTTCTCGATCAGTGTAAATCACGGTGATTTCTAACCCCTCAACGAGACCGATGGCATACACCCGAACTTCCCCATAGTCGAATCGCTGATCGACTTGCTCAACGGTCACACCCTCGAAGATCCGTTGAGCATCCGCAAACGTGAGTTTGTGTCGCTGACGATTCGTGCGGTTTTTGTCAGCATCCCAAGTGTAGCGCATGAAGTATATTGACGAAATGTCAATACATTTGTCAAATGAACCCGTTTTTGGCCGTGCTGATTGCTGGGTGTGTGATGTTTGGCATGGTCGTTCAGGTCACTCCCCCCTGTAGACCTCTTCCAGCCGTGCTGATGGCTCTGCGGTTGCTGTCCTGCGGTGATCTCTTAGTCACTCCCCCTAAAGACCTCTTGTGCCTGTCAGGTGGCTCCTAGGTGCATGTCCTGCTCTGAGCTTGCAGATGGCTCTCGTTGAAGATCGCATGTTGAACTGAGTGTATCGCTCAATGTCTGCCGTTTTGCACGGGTGGATGGTTCTGGCTTTGCGCCGCTTTGATGGTGCGTTGAGGCGAGTTATCCACAGGCTAGGGTTCGTGCGCGTGGTTTATATATAGATTATAAAAGATTATCCCCCGCTAATTTCGCATTTAAGATATTGATTTTAAAAAAAAGCCATTTAGCATTCCCTCGCTGTACCGAGTTCATTCCCTCGCTGTACCGAGTTCATTCCCTCGCTGTACTAAAAACCTTATAAATCATTTTGTTGTATGTTTTAGTCCGAAGCGGGTTTAATTCCACGCCCCTGGGGGCGCTACATCTACCTTGATACCCCGCCGCTTGCTGCGGGGTATTTTATTAGTAAGTTACTGTAACAACCTTATTCCCTCGCTATACCGTAGGGCTAGTTATGCCGTTTCCGTGGAATTTTACTTAGTCTGCTTAGTGATCGTATGGGCTTGACCGGGCGTTAGAATTGCTTTAACCCGTACACCTTCTTTTGTCGCTTCCCATGTCAGCAGAAAACCCACATTTTCAAGTTCCTGATGAGCTTTTCGGATCGTGGCATTGCGATTTTTGCCGACAATTCCCGCTATCCCAGCTAGGGTGTCAAAGCTATGCAGTCCCGGATTAACGTGGCTGGAGTAATAAGCGTGTAGAGCCTTCGCGGTATCGCTCTTGAGGCTGCGGCGCTGGTTAATGTCGAGACTAGACCAAGCCGCACGAAAGAGATTGACGAAATCAGCATTGAGACGAATGTGATAAATCTTGGTAATTTCGTCGCGCTTTCCGCCATCAATTAAATGCCCAAAATAGCGTGTTTGATGGTCAGCTATATCCACCGTACCGGCAGTTAATCGGATGATGACAGTGTGCAACCAGTCGTAGTTCTTTTTTCCGGTTGCCCGTCCGAGAGCTTTTAATAATCCATGTGCAGTAAACGCGGCTTCGGTTGGGTTGTCGCGCATCTGGTTGTTAATCAACATGGAAAACTTCCCAGGGATCCGGGGAAATCAACATTGAATTTTTTCCACCCCGGAGTAGCGCAACCTACCGGCTTTTTGGCCGGAGCAACTTGGGGTGATCAGGATGGAATTCATTACCGACATCAGAC
>CAIUAY010000075.1 GCA_903897335.1 uncultured Chromatium sp.
AGCGGGATTGTCGAGCGGTGGGAGCGGGGGCGGGAGGACCCCGCGCCGGCTGTGGGTGAGCCCGACCGCTCGCGCATTCCCGATGGCCCCGCCCCGTTCCGGGACCGGTTCAAGGACGGAAGCCTTGCGCCGGAGATGGTCTGGCTCTCCGGCGGGACCTTTCGCATGGGCAGCCCGGAGGGTGTCGGTAACTAGTGCCTGAGCGGAATCCAAGAAACGCTCTCTCGCTCAATCTGTTATAATCTGGCCCTATGGTCGAAGTCTTGCTCAGCCCCAGACCGATGGGGCATGAGTAAAAGCGCTAACCGACTGAGTTTACTAGGTCCGGCGGTGGGTGACGGCGATTTCGCGAGTGCCCCACGCCCGCCCCGGCAATGAATCCTCATAAACTTCGTGATTCGAAAGCCCATGCGCCAAGTCATCGCCCCCCAATTGAAGCTCGGTGAACAGGACATTGCCGCGATCCAACTCGACCCGAAATCCCGCGATGACATCCCGCAACTGCTGCGGGGCTTGCAGTACATCTACGTCACCGCCGAGGTCCGCAAGCAGGTGTTCGCCATTCTGGCGGAGGTGATGCCCGAGGGCGTCCATGGCAAGGCGGATGCGCATACCGGGCGTCCGGGCATGGACCAGTGGGCGGTGCTGGTGCTGGGCGCGGTGCGGGTAGGGTTGAACATCGACTACGACCGGGTGCATGAACTGGCCAATGAGCACAAGACCCTGCGCCAGATGCTCGGCCATGCGGGCTGGGCGGAGGATGAGCGTGACCGCTACGCGTTGCAGACGATCAAAGACAACCTGCGCCTGTTCACGCCGGAGATCCTGGATCGCATCAATCAGGTCGTGGTCGCGGCCGGGCACGCGGTGGTAAAAAAAAGGTCCCGACGCAACGCTGGCGGTCCGCGCTGATTCCTTCGTGGTCGAAACCGATGTGCATTATCCCACGGACATCAATTTGTTGTGGGATGCGATCCGCAAGCTGATTGAAATCATCGCCGGCCTGTGTGCGGACGTGGGGTTGACCGAGTGGCGTCAGAGTGCCTATCAACTGCGCCAGTTCAAGAAGCTGTTTCGCCAGGTACAGCGGCTCAAGCACTCCACCGCCAAGGACCCGGATAAGCGAACGGCCAAGCAGGAGGCCGTGCGCCAAGCGCACCGCGACTATCTGGACGCCGCCGAGACCTTGCTCACCCGCGTCCGCGAGACCCTCTGGACCTTGCAGGTCGGCCTGGTGCCAGCGGTTTTCCTCGAACCGGTGGAGCGGTATCTCGGCCACGCGGAGCGCCAGATCGACCAGATCCGGCGCCGGGTCTTGCTCGGGCAGACGATCCCACATGAAGAAAAGGTGTTCTCGCTGTTCGAGCCCCACACCGAGTGGGTCAGCAAAGGCAAGGCGGGCGTGCCGGTCGAATTGGGGCTGCGCGTGGCGGTCGTCGAAGACCAGTACGGGTTCATTCTGCATCATCAGGTGATGCAACAGACCACCGACGATCAGGTTGCGGTGCCCCTGATGACCGACACCCTGGCGCGCTTCCCCGCCATTGCCAGTGCCAGCTTCGACAAGGGATTCCATAGCCCGGCCAACCAAACCGACTTGGCCGCCCTGATCCCGCGGGTAGTGATGCCGAAGAAGGGCAAGTTGTCCCTCGTGCAAAGCGCCCGCGAGCACGCGCCGGAGTTCGTCGCCCTGCGCCATCAGCACTCCGCCGTGGAATCCGCCATCAATGCCTTGGAAGTGCATGGCTTGGACCGCTGCCTGGATCATGGCATCGCCGGCTTCAAGCGCTATGTCGCGCTGGCGGTGGTGGCACGCAACATTCAACAGCTCGGCGCGCTGCTGCGCCGGCAAGAAGCAGAGGCGCGGGAGCGACAGCGTGGTCCCTATCGCCGCGCTGCTTAAGCACTGTCGCCGCAACGTTGGAATGCGACCCGCGGGAGAGGTCTGCCTGGAATTCGCCGGTAATGCGAGTCGTTCTCATTGGGCTGCTGGTTTTAGCATCAATTGCCGATAGGCACACCGTGCGCGATTAGTCGACCGCGGATTCTCCCGCTGCCGCGAATAGACGGGGCTGAAAAACGCGAGTTTCCTGTCAGGCACTAATGGTGATCACCTGGGTGCCGCTGATGATGTTCGGTACCTATCAGCTTCACAGCCAGACCA
>CAIUAY010000076.1 GCA_903897335.1 uncultured Chromatium sp.
ACCACCCGCTTCGATTCCGCACAGAACCTGGCGGACACCCTCACCGGCTATGTGAGGTTATACAATCACCAGATCCCGCAAAAGGCGCTGGGACACATCGCACCGATTCAAGCACTCAAAGACTGGCAACAAACATGCCCAGAACGCTTCAAAAAGCGGGTCTATAATCTCACGGGACTTGACACGTAACAATCAATATGAGGACGGTAGAACATGTTTGACTCTCCGGGTTTGATGCTGAATCAGCGGGCTGTTCTTGCGGCATTACTGATTGGAGCAACTGTTGTTGGCGCACAAGCGGCCAATTATTCAAATCTTTATATTTTTGGCGACAGTCTCAGCGACTCTGGCGCCTTCGGGCCTTTGCTTGGCGTTGGCCGGAATGATCGCTTTACGACCAAACCTGGTAACGTCTGGGGGGAGAACCTCGGTGCCCGTTACGGCGTGTCCGTCACGCCTGTCTATACTGCAACGCTGGGTGCGGCTGGAGTGCTGTCATTTCCATCTGATGTCAGCGGCAACAATTTTGCCGTGGGCGATGCACGCATCAATGCCGAACCACCGAATAATCCCACCGTGGTGAATTTGCCATCTGTCAGCACTCAGGTGAACGGTTTTCTGGCGCGTGGGGCGGTTGATGCCAACGCGCTCTATGCGCTCTGGGCGGGAGGGAACGATGTCTTTGCTCAATTTTCAATCGGTGCCGGGATGGCGCCATCGGCAACTGCTCAAGTGGCTATCGCAACGGCGGCGAACGATCTGACGGCGCAGGTCACGCGCTTGCAGTCGGCAGGCGCACGTAATGTGATCGTGATCGGCTTGATGGACACTGCCACCGCGCCCTTTGGCCTGTCTGCGTCGGATTCGGACAGAGCACAGCTCAGAAGCCTCAAGGCGACATTTGATACCACTCTGGCCGCAGGGCTGGCCGACAAGAACCTGCTCTATTTCGATACCGGCAAGCTGATCAACGCCATTCTCGCCAACCCCTTGGCTTATGGATTCACCAACACCACGGATCGTGCCTGTGGCAGTGTCGAGGCGCTGCAATGCCAACTACCCGCCAATGGCTATCTGTACGCAGATGATAAACATCCGTCCACGCTCTTCCACGCGGTGGTTTCCGATTGGATCTACTCCTCACTGGAAGGGGCAAGCCGTATGGGTCTGCTGTCGCAGGTGGCGCTTGCAGATTCCAGTGCATCATGGCGTTCGATTGATGCCCGGATGCAGGAATTCCAGAATTTCAGTTACCACGGCCAGGGTGTTTTTGTCACCAGTGATTATGCCTCGTCCCAAACTGACGCCTCAGCGGGTCTGCCGTCGGCAGATGGCGACGGCGGCAGCGTGGTGGTGGGGTATGAAAAGGCATTCACCGACCAGCTCTTTGGCGGCGTGACGCTGGGGTACGGCCATGCGCCATTTGATCTGGGCAACGATCAGGGCAGGGTTGAATACGATGCCTGGGCACTGTCTGCCTTCGCTTCGCGCACATTTGGCGCTGTTTATGCCAATGCACTGGCGAGTTACTCCTGGCTCGATTTCGAGAGCCTGCGCAAAGTGACGCTCGGTGCCTTCACCACTCGTGAACGCGGCGACACCAGCGGTGATCAGTTTGGCTTGAAAGGACAGCTTGGCTACAACTTCACCAGCGGCAACCTCGTCCATGGGCCGCTGATCGGTATGGCGTGGGAGCGTGTCAATGTTGACGGCTTTAGCGAAGACGCGAACAGCGTGACGGCCATGACCTTTGGCGACCAAACCCGCGAATCGTTGCGTTCGCGGATCGGCTGGCAGATCGCCACCGCAACCAGTTGGTCTGGCGTGACCCTGCGTCCTTATGCCCAGCTCAGTTACGATTACGAACATAAGGAGGATGCGCGAGCCTACCGCGCTGGTTTTGTCGGCGGAAGCACCGGCCTGGAGATTGCGACGGCGAACCAGACCGGTGGCTATGGAACACTGCTCGTCGGCGTTAATACTGAACTGACTAAAATCCTGCATCTTGGCATCGAGGCCACGACGACGATCAACCAGCCGGACACACAAAACTCAGCGATCAGCGTCACGCTTGATGCCGCGTTATGACCGGAGGTGACGCCGCCTTGATCGCCTGAACGTGCTGACATCATGTCGGGCGATATTCTGCATCAGAACCATCCACATGATGATCGTCATGAGATGGCACGAGTCTGTCGTGGTGATGTGCGTCGCTGCCGTCGGGGACGTGCAGATGGAGATGGGTATGCTGGTGGGTGTGGGGATGGCGATGCAGTCTGGCCTCCTCGAGCGATCCATCGGCCAGTCGGACGGCGCGGTTGACCAGTCGCTCCAGGAATTGCTGGTCATGCGAGACGATCAGCATCGCCTGTTTCAAACCACAGAGATGTTCGATCAGACGCTGTTCAGTGACGTCATCAAGGCCGCTGGTGGGTTCGTCAAGCAGTAACACTTCGGGATTCATGGCCAGGACGGTCGCGAGTGCCACCAGTCGCTTTTCACCGGCGGACAGACGATAGGCAACGCGCCCGCCGAATTCAGCCAGGCCCAGTGTGTCGAGCGTGCGCACCGCATCCGCGCAGGCATCGGCTGGCGAGCGACCGAGATTCAGCGGCCCGAAGGCAACATCCTCCAGCACGGTCGGACAGAACAGTTGATCGTCTGAATCCTGAAACAGCAGCCCCACGCGCGTGCGCACCGGATGAAAATCCGCTTCAGTCTGTCGTGGTTCACCAAAGGCGAGTACCTGTCCTGCGCTCGGACGCTGAAGGCCAACCAGCAGATGCAGCAAGGTCGTTTTGCCCGCGCCATTGGAGCCGATCAGTGCCACCCGGTCGCCCCGGTGCAAGCTGAAATCGACATCGCACAGAACGCGCCGGTCAGGATAGGCAAAGCTCAATTGTCGCAGTTCGAGCAATGGCGTTGTCATCTTAGCCAGTCCAGCGCCGTCAGACTACCGAGCAGCAGGATGAATCCAAACGCCAGTGCGCTGTCGGCAGACTGCCACTGTGATGAATCAAGCAGATACAGACGACCCCGAAAGCCACGACAGTGCATCGCCGCCAGCAGACGCCGCGAACGCGCCAGACTGCGCACCAGAAGCATCCCCATCAACCAGCCATAGCTGTTCCAGGTATGTCGATTGCTGCGTGGAACGAAGCCCCGCGCCCGCATGGCCTGACGTAGACGGATAAATTCCTGATGTAGCAGGTGGATCTGACGGATCGTCAGCAGCAGTAGATGCACCAGTTTTTTAGGCACGCCAAGCCGTGCCAGCGCATGACCGAAGACCATCGGCTCCAGGCTGCCAATCAGCGCCAGCAGCACCAGGACGACCGCGTTGGCCTTGAGCAGAATCATGAGTGCGAGCGCAAAACCGGCATCGCTGGCCGCCAGCGCACCGAACGCAAACACCGGACGGCCAGACACCGTGAAAGGCAGAGAAATCAGCAGGATCAGCATGAACCCTTCGAGCGTCAGCAACCGTCGCCAGAGATCAGCAAGCCCCACGCTGACGGCAAGCGCGACAGCGAACAGGAAGGCGACAAAGAGCACGGCAGGATGCTGGAGACTAACTGTCACCAGCGCAAACAGCATGGCGGCAAGAATGCGCAAACGGGGATCGCGGGTTGTGACCCAGCCCGATCCATGTGGAATGAGCAGGTCTGTTGGGTTCATGGTCGGGTGTGACGGTTGCGCCACCAGAGCGCCAGACCGGTCAGGCCGAAAATGTAGCCCAGACCGCCCAGAATGTCGCGCAGACGGATCTCGTCTTGAGCCGCAATGAGCTGTTCGCGCAATGGACGCACTTGACGGGCGACAGCCTGATCGATAGCAGCGATCAGTGCCGGGTCGATGCTGCTAGCGATCATGCCGGAGGGACGTCCATCCAACGGGCGCGTGTCTACGGTCGGTGCCAGGGGTGTTGACGACGGAAATCCGCCAGCCAGTTCATCCGCCGTGATCCGCCATTGCGCACGATGGCCATCGCCGCTTTCGGCAATAATGAGAAGATCGGTTGGCATCTGTGCCTGATAGCGAAAACGGCCGTCAGCGTCTGGCGTCAGTTCGGCGAGCGTCGTGCCAACCGCATCCTGGATCAGGATCTGCGCCCCGCTGGCTTTCGCGCCACCAGCAAAATAGGCGGTGCCTTCGATGTGATCGCCTTCGGCAAAGGCAAACACTTGGAGCTTGTGCGCCGCGACTGGCAGGCTGGTGAATGCAAGGATGAGCCACAAGGCAGCCAACCATCCTTGACGTGCTGGCTCCCGATGCACTGACTGTGCTGCGACACGGTTGCTGGATTCAACCATATGATGCCCCGTCGGTCTGTTGCAGCAGTTCTGGCGCAACCCGCGACAGGAATGCAATCACCGTGCCTGTAACCAGCGCCTCAACCAGCGCCAGCGGCAGGTAAGCCACCATGATGACTCCGGCAGCGGGCAGAAATGCTTTGCCGCTCAACCCCAAGACCAGCGCAACGAGCGCCCCGGTCAGCATGACGCCAAGCCCCCCGGCCAGCGCACCAACCCAGAACAGACGCTTTGGCGCAACCCGTCTCATTACGGGAATCAGTAGCAGTGAGCAAACTAATGCAGGCAGCGCCATGTCCATGGTATTGACGCCCAGCACCAGAATTCCACCGTAGCCAAAGAAGACCGACTGAAGCAGCAGCGCCACGAACAGGGCTGGCACGGCAGTCCAGCCAAGCAGCAGTCCCATGAGTCCGTTGAGCAGCAGATGAACGCTGCTTGGCCCGACCGGAATCGTGATAAGTGACGCAACGAAGAACGTCGCGGAGAGCACGGCGGCCTGCGGCAGACGCTCATCGTCGAGTCGTCGTAGGGCAACCGCCAGCAGACCAAAAGCAACCAGACCGCCAGTGATTAGCACGGGCGCGGACAGCACCCCATCGGGGATGTGAGCCATGGCCGTTTACCGCATGTCCCGGACGCGCACCCAGATCAGCGCACCCGCTTCGACCGGAACGTCTTTGCCATCCGGGTTTTGCATGGGTGCGCGACCTTCCAGCAACGCCGCGAAACCCCACCAGCCAGCGTGCGGCATGGCGTAGCTGAAGACGCCATTGGCATCAGCCTTGACGACCTGGGTGATAAAGGGTTCTGCCGGAGGCGTCACCGAGCCATCGTTGCGCCATTCGACTTCGATCTCAGCGAACGGCACCGGCTCGCCCGCCTGTTTGACGATGCCGCTGAACAGATTGCCAGTCCACAGACCATAAGGGCGCGTCAGCGGAATGATTTCGACCGGCAGGCCAACCTCGGCATCCCAGCCGGTTCCGGCACCGTAGGCATCGACGATGGTTTTGGCATAGTGGACGATCATCACGCCCTCAGCATGCTCCCAATAGGGCGCAGGCTCGATAAAGAACACATAGTCACCCGGCTGTTTGACCCGATAGGTAGCCGCGTAGGCGTGTTTGCCTTCAATCTCACGGGCGCTCAGGCTGGTTTGCAGGTCTTCCTCGCCATCTGGCCCAAGCACGCCGAAACGCACCGGCTGTCCCATGTTCATCACCGGCCCGCGTTCCATCGGGTGCGTGAACAAAAGCTGGAGTTCAAGCAGATGACCGCTGTCGGCGGTCACGATCTCGGTGGATGGAATCAGTTCCTGAAAATGCGCCTGGGCGCTGATCGGGATCATCAATATCAGGATCAAGATGGATCGGAGTTGACGCATGTTCAGCACCCTTACGCCGCGAGTGATTGATGATGGTTGGTCTTGATGCTGATCAAACCAGGGTCACGGCCAACACGCTACAGCCACTTTGGAATCAGGATCAATCCCCAGTTCACCAGACAGAAGGCGATGCTGGAAAACACCGCCGCCGAGGCGATGTCCTTGGCTCGACCGGACAGTTCATGCCGTTCCAGCCCAACGCGGTCAACATTGGCCTCGATAGCGGAATTCAATAATTCGACGATGGGCACTATCAGCAGACTGCCAACTAGCAGCGCCCGCTCAACGGGCGTTTCACCGAGCCATAGCGCGAGCGGAATCAGCGGAATCAGCAGAAAGATTTCCTGCCGGAAGGCTTCTTCCAGCTTGAAACAGGCTTTGAACCCTTGCATCGAGTAACCAAATGCGCGGGTTACGCGCCGCCAGCCCCTGGCATTCTGATTAGCCATGTTCGGCCTCGGCAGATTTCCAGGCCAGATCCAGCAAACGGGCGGCGCGGACATCATCGAGCCGTCGCACTGGCAGGCTGTAGGGTGCGTCTTTGAGTTTGTCCGGGTCTTCCTCGGCCTCGCGGCGGATAGCGATCATGGCCTCGACGAAGCCATCCAGCTCCTCCCTGCTTTCAGTCTCGGTTGGCTCGATCAGCAAACATTCAGGCACCAGCAACGGAAAATAGGTGGTCGGTGCATGATAGCCATAATCGAGCAGTCGCTTAGCGAAATCCATTGCAGTGACACCCAGTTCTTTCGACTCGCGTTTGAGCGTAATAATGAATTCGTGACTGGCGCGACGCGCTGGATAGGCCACCTCGAAACCGGCTGAGCGGAGACGCGCCAGCAGATAGTTGGCGTTCAGCGTGGCAAAGTCGGCGACCCGTCCCATGCCCTCGCGTCCGAGCATTCGGGCATAGACATAGGCGCGGAGCAGAATGCCCATATTGCCGCCGAACGCGGTCAACCGACCGATGCTGTCGGGGCGCTCGCACTCGTTCAGCCAGCGGTATTGACCGTCATCGCAGGCGACCAGCGGCACCGGCAGATAAGGTTCCAGACGTTGCGAGACGCCCACCGGCCCCGCGCCCGGACCGCCACCGCCATGCGGCGTCGAAAAGGTCTTGTGCAGATTCATGTGGATGACATCAAAGCCCATGTCGCCCGGTCGCACCTTGCCCAGAATGGCGTTGAGATTGGCGCCATCGTAATAGAGCAGACCACCGGCAGCATGGACGGTGCGGGCAATCGACTGGATGTTGCGATCAAAGACGCCGACCGTGCTCGGATTAGTGAGCATGATCCCGGCAGTCTGTGGGCCGACTGCCGTGTTCAGCGCCGTGAGATCGACATCGCCATCCGCGCCAGTCGGAATCTCGCGCACCTTGAAGCCGCACATCACCGCCGAGGCGGGATTGGTGCCGTGCGCGGCATCCGGTACCAGGATCTCGGTGCGAGCATGATCGCCACGCGCCAGATGATAAGCGCGAATCATGGCGACCCCGGCGAACTCGCCCTGGGCACCGGCAGAGGGCGCGAGCGACACCGCAGACATCCCGGTGATTTCCCTGAGCATCTCTTGCAACTCATAGAGACAGGCCAGCACCCCCTGGCCGTGACTGTCCGGTGCCAGTGGATGACGGGCGAGAAAACCCGGCAGCATGGCCAGACTGTTGCAGGCGCGGGGGTTGTACTTCATGGTGCAGGAACCCAGCGGATAAAACTGGGTGTCGATCGAGAAGTTTTTTTGCGACAGCCGGGTGTAATGACGCACCGTCTGCATCTCGGAGACTTCCGGCAGGATCGGACGCGCACAGCGGCGCAGCCCGGCTGGAATGTCGGTCATCTCAGGCAGGTTGAACGGTGCCTGAGCAGTCGCCCGGCGGCCGGGTCGGGAGTGGTCTTGGATGAGCATGGCGATAGGATCTGTTTAAACGTCAGCGGATAGAGCGGCATCGAACGCGAAGAAAATCAAGAGATTGCTGCCAGCCGCAATGGCATTCGCAGGATGAGCGCAACATGCACCCATCCCGCCGATGGGACTAAAGCGCCGCCAATGCCGCGTCGTAATCCGGTTCCTCGGTGATCTCCGGCACCAATTGGGTGTAAAGCACCGTGTTATCAGTATCCAGGACGACGACTGCACGGGCGGTGATGCCGGCCAGTGGGCCATCTTCAATCAGGACGCCATAATCTCTCGCGAAGTTGCGCGAGCGCATCATCGACAGACTGATGACGTTCTCGATGCCTTCGGCACCACAGAAACGGCTCATTGCGAAAGGCAAATCGGCTGAGATCACCAGGGCAACAGCATCGGTCTTCCCGGCAATGGCCGCATTGAATTTTTTGGTGGACATCGCGCAAACCGGGGTGTCCAGACTGGGGACGATGTTCAGCAGCTTCTTCTTGCCAGCACAGTCAGCCAGCATCTTGTCGGCCAAATCCTTGTCAACCAGCTTGAAGTCAGGTGCCATGCTGCCGATGGCAGGCAGGTCGCCACTGAGATTGACTGGATTGCCTTGGAGTGCGGTGTGGGTCATGTGAATCTCCGGGTTGATGAATTCAGTCTTTAGGTTTGGGTGGCAAGAATCCGTGCCAGTTTGTCGGCATAGTCGCGCATCTCGTTTTCTGTGCGCAGTTCGGTCACGCAAATTAAAAGGGCTTGGCCCAGTTCAGGATAATCCTGGCTCAGGTCAAAGCCGCCGAGCACAGCGTCTGCTGCCAATGTGCGCAGCAGGTCAGCGGTCGGGGCAGGCAGGCATAGCGCCTGTTCGTGGAAGATCGGACGTTCAAACACGGGTTCAACGCCCGGGATCTCGCACAGCATCGCGGTAAGTCGTCGGGTATTGGCATAACAGGCGGCGGCGACCCGTTCCAGACCTTCGGCTCCCAGCAATGCCATATGGATAGTCGCTGCCGTCACGAGCAGACCCTGATTGGTGCAGATATTTGAAGTTGCTTTGCCACGCCGGATATGCTGTTCACGCGCCTGAAGCGTCAGCGTGAAGCCGGGTTTGTCATCCAGATCAAGCGTCTGTCCAGCAATGCGACCGGGTAACTGGCGTACGTATTCCTGTTTGCAGCAGAGAAAACCAGCATACGGGCCACCGGATGACAGCGGCATTCCCAATGGTTGCGCCTCGCCGCAAGCGATGTCTGCGCCAACCGTCCCCCAGTCGCCTGGCGGTGACAGCAGTGCCAGCGCAATCGGGTTGACGACAGCGATCACCAGCGCGTGACGTGCGTGCGCCCAGTCGGTCAGTGCATCGACATCTTCGAGTACGCCGAAAAAATTGGGCTGGTTGATGATCACTGCGGCAAAGTCGTCAGTGCCTGCGATGGCGTCCATCTGCTCGACGGGTGTGTGTCCGCCTTGATGATCGAAAGGCACCTCAATCAGTTCGATGCCCTGCGCCGCAACGATAGCGTGCACGGTGCGCCGGTAGGCCGGATGCAATGTGCGCGGCACCAGCACCCGGATCGATCTGGTTTTGCGGTTGGCGCGTACCGCCATCAGCACCGCCTCGGCCAGTGCCGAGGCGCCGTCATACAGCGAGGCATTGGAGACATCCAGCCCGGTCAGCGCGATCATCATCGACTGGAATTCATAGAGCACCTGCAAAGTGCCCTGACTGGCCTCGGCCTGATAGGGCGTGTAGGCGCTATAGAATTCGCCACGGGTGGCGATCTGCCAGACCGCTGCCGGGATGTGATGATCATAAGCGCCCGCGCCGATGAAGCAGACCGGCTGACCGTCAGCACGTGCGCGTGACTGCATCAGCCGAGCGATGTCCATCTCGGCCATCCCGGTGGGAATGGCGGCTAGTTCGCCGATTTTCAGTTCAGTCGGAATCTCGTCGAACAGATCGTCGATGGACGCGACGCCAATCGTCGCAAGCATTGCGGCAATATCGTCGGCCGTGTGCGGGATAAATGGCATAATACAGAGCTTCCAGAGCCTGGATCACAGGCTCATCAGGGATGCGTCGTGATCAGGATTCGTCTTCGACAACCTGGTCGTAGTCGGCGGCATCCAGCAGATCGTCGAGCGCAGACATATCGCTTGGAGCCAGACGGAAGATCCAGCCTTCATCATAGGGGCTGGTATTAATCGCATCCGGGGAATCGCTCAGAAGCGCGTTGGCCTCAATGACCTCGCCAGCGAGCGGCGAGTAGATGTCAGACGCGGCCTTGACCGACTCGACCACCGCGCAGGCTTCATCCGCATCCACCTCGCGCCCGGCTTCGGGCGGCTCGACGAACACGATGTCGCCGAGCGCCTCTTGGGCGTGGTCGGTGATGCCAACGGTGACGGTGCCATCGGCATTGTCGCGCACCCATTCGTGCGATTTGGTGTATTTCAGGTCAGTTGGGACATTGCTCATATATGATTTTCTCTATGGTATTCCACTGTGATCAGACCCCAGAAACGCTGCCAGACATGATAGATGAATGTCTGATCATGCTGACCGCTGTCAGCCTTTAAGGTCAATACAGATCCGGCCATGACGGACAAAGGGCGGCTTAACCACCCGTGCTGGAATCGGCTTGCCGCGAATCTCGACCGCGCAGGTGTCGCCCAGTCCGGGCGCGACCCGTGCCAGCGCGATGGAGCGTTCCAGCGTTGGCGAGAAGCCACCGGAGGTGACTTCGCCGACCACAACGCCATCGTTCAAAACGGATTGATGGTTGCGGATGATTCCAGAGCCGGTCAACAGCAGTCCGACAAGCTCGCGGCGATCCGGTGCGTCACGGCGCTGAGTCAGCGCCTCGCGGCCAATAAAATCACGTTCAGCCGGTTCCCAAGCGATTGTCCAGCCCAAACCGGATTCGAGCGGGCTGATGGTTTCATCCATGTCCTGACCATAGAGGTTCATGCCCGCTTCCAGACGCAGCGTATCGCGGGCACCCAGTCCGCAAGGCTTGACGCCAGCAGCCAGCAGCGCCTGCCAGAGTCTGGCAGCGTGATCGCCAGGAAGCATGATCTCGAAACCGTCTTCGCCGGTATAGCCGGTACGAGCGACAAACCAGTCGTCACCCTCTACGGCAAAGAATGGCTGAAGTGACATCGCCGCTTCACGGACAGCAGCAGGGAGTAGTCGTTCAGCCATCGTCCGCGCATCCGGTCCCTGCACGGCAAGCATCGCCAGATCGTCACGGGGCGCGATGACAACCTCAAAGTCCGTGCCGTGGCAGCGCATCCAGGCGATGTCCTTGTCTGCTGTGCCGGCATTGACGACGAGGCGATATCGATTTAGACCACGCGAATAAACGATCAGGTCGTCAACCACGCCACCCTGCTCGTTGAGCATGCAACTATACAGCGCCTTGCCATGCGAGCAGAGTCTGGCCACGTCATTGGCAAGCAGATCACGCAGAAAAACGGTCGCGCCTGACCCTTCGAGATCGACGGGGCGCATGTGCGAGACATCGAATATCCCGGCAGCACGGCGCACGGCGTGGTGCTCCTCGATCTGGGAGCCATAGTGCAGCGGCATGTCCCAGCCACCGAAGGGGACGATCCGGGCACCAAGACGCTCGTGTTCGGAAAACAAGGGGGTACGCAAGCCCATTCAACTCTCCACGGGATGGTCGGATATCGCCCTGGTCGGTGTGCCAGCGACGATAGAACAACATCGACAGCACGAAGCCATCAAGGTCGCCCCTCTGTCCTAAACCTGAGAGTTTGCAGACGGGAGTCCGGGGATGATGATCCTGATCTTCCTGCTGCTGCCCCGTCGGTGGGCGCTGGTTGATAGATCAGTCGGCGCCACTCTCCAGAGTCGGTCGTTATTCCCGTGGTCCGTGTGCCTGAGCGATTCCGGGCGGTGTTGCGCCTTCGGCGTCGGCAATCTGGTGCCGAACTCTCCCACGGGACATGACGCGAAGGCGCACTATAAGCGCGGGGCGACTGGATTTCCAGCCGGTCTGTCTGTACGCCATGAACCCGCCGCTGCAAGCGAGGTATCTCCGTCTATTGCCGTGTTCTACAATCACGCTGACTGCCATTCCACCCTGGTCTGTCTGTTGCCAATGACACTTCAACACATTTCTATCACTTAAAAAGTTCTTCGTGACCATTTCAAACACCACAGCCGTTGATCATGCACTGATGACGCGGGCGCTCCGGTTGGCTAAAAACGGTCGCTATACCACTGATCCCAATCCGTGCGTGGGCTGCGTGCTGGTGCGCGATGGCCGCATCGTCGGCGAAGGCTGGCATCGTCGCGCCGGTGAGCCACATGCCGAGCGCAACGCGCTGGCTCAGGCGGGAACTGCCGCCTGCGGCGCAACGGCCTATGTAACGTTGGAACCCTGTTGTCATCATGGCCGCACCCCACCCTGCATCGAGGCATTGATCGCGGCGGGCGTCGTGCGGGTGGTCTGTGCGATGGTTGATCCCAATCCGCTGGTCGCCGGCCAGGGACTCGCCATGTTGCAGCAGGCTGGAATCGAGACTGAAACTGGTGTGCTGGAAGTCGAGGCGCGGGAGCTAAATCCGGGTTTTATCAAACGCATGGAGCAGGGTCGGCCTTATGTTCACTGCAAACTGGCGGCAAGCCTGGACGGTCGCACCGCCATGGCCAATGGCGAAAGTCAGTGGATCAGCTCAGAGGCCGCACGGCGTGACGTGCAGCGGCTGCGGGCGGCCAGTTCGGCCATCCTGACCGGCATCGGCACGGTACTGTCCGATGATCCCAGTCTGAACGTGCGTCTGACGGCGGACGATTTACCGGGGATGAAACCTAGAGATCCGATCCGCCAGCCGCTGCGGGTGGTGGTCGACAGCCACTGGCGGCTGCCGCTGAATGCACGAATGCTGGGCTTATCCGGCATGACGCTCGTCGTCGGCGTGGACGATGCGCCCGCACGGATGGATGCGCTCGAAGCGGCTGGCGCTCAGGTTTATCGCTGTCCTCAACAGGCGGGGCGGGTCGATCTGGAGGCGCTGATGATTGAGTTGGCGCATCGCGGCATCAACACGATCCTGCTCGAAACCGGCGCGACCCTGGCCGGTGCCATGCTGACCGCCGGTCTGGTTGATGAAATCATCCTGTATCTGGCGCCACACCTGATGGGTGACGCCGCCCAAGGACTGTTTCATCTGCCGATGGTCACGACGATGGCCGAACGAATGCCAATGAAAATTATCGACGTGCGCCAGGTTGGATCAGATCTGCGGATTCGGCTGCATTCTGTTCAGACTTAATTCATGGTAAATGGCAGCATCCCACTGACAACTGAAAACCGACAACCATGTTCACCGGAATCATTCAATCCATTGGCCAGATCGAGCGTCTGGAGCCACGCGCCGGCGATGTCCGGCTCACGATCACGAGCGGCAAGCTGCCGCTTGCCGGGGTTGCGCTGGGCGACAGCATCGCCGTCAACGGCGTCTGTCTGACCGCAGTGGAGCTAACCGGGCGCGGCTTTAGGGCGGATATCTCACGCGAAACTCTATCACTGACTACGCTCGGCAGTCTGACGCCCGGCGCACGGGTTAATCTGGAAACGGCGCTGACGCTTTCGACGCCACTTGGCGGACATTTGGTTAGCGGTCATGTTGATGGCATTGGCACTCTGCTTGAGCGTCATGACGATGCCCGTTCGTGGCGGCTGCGCATCCAGGCGCCGGATGCACTGGCGCGCTATATCGCGCCCAAAGGTTCAATCTGTGTCGATGGCGCCAGCCTGACCGTCAACGGGGTGGATGGCGCAGTGTTTGAATTAAACATCGTCCCGCATACACTCCAGGAGACGATTATCGGCGATTATCAGGTCGGCACCCATGTTAATCTGGAGGTCGATCTGATCGCCCGCTATCTGGAGCGTCTGCTCTTGGGCGAGCAGGCCGCGATGCCCCAGACATCCACCCTGACGCTGGAATTTCTCGCGGAACATGGTTTTGTCAGATCATGAATCACGGCTTTTTTGATAATCTAAACGGCTTTTCTCACACCAAGACATCAAGGTCATGACCAGCCCAGGTTTAAATAGCACCGAAGAAATCATTGCCGACCTGCGTCAGGGTCAGATGGTGGTGATCATGGATGACGAGGATCGTGAAAATGAAGGCGATCTGCTGCTTGCCGCCGACTGCGTGACCCCCGACGCCATCAATTTCATGGCGAAATATGGACGCGGTCTGATCTGCCTGACCCTGACTCGTGAACGCTGTGAACGTCTGCACTTGCCGCCAATGGTGACGGATAATCAGGCGGCGCATTCCACCGCCTTTACGGTCTCCATCGAGGCGGCGCGGGGCGTGACCACCGGCATCTCGGCGGCGGATCGCGCCACCACCATCCGCGCCGCCGTCGCGCCCGATGCCAGTCCAAAGGATCTCGTCCAGCCCGGTCATATCTTTCCGCTGATGGCTCAACCAGGTGGCGTGCTGGTACGCGCCGGGCATACCGAGGCTGGCTGCGATCTGGCGCGGCTGGCCGGGTTCAGCCCGGCGGCGGCGATCGTCGAAATCCTCAACGAGGATGGCACCATGGCCAGACGCCCGGATCTGGAAGCGTTTGCCCGCGCCCACGGAATCAAAATCGGCACCATCGCCGATCTGATCCAGTACCGCGTACGGCACGAAAAAGCCGTGCTACGCGTATGCGAGTGTGAACTGCCAACCGCCGAGGCGGTCTTCCGTCTGGTCGCCTATCGTGACAGTATCGACAACGAGATCCATCTGGCATTGGTTCTTGGCGATATCAGCCCGGAACGCCCGACGCTGGTGCGGGTTCACCTCCAGAACACGCTGTGCGATCTGTTCGATCTCTCACACAACGCCTGCGGCTGGCCATTGCGTGACGCGATGCGCCAGATTGCCGCCGCCGGGTCGGGCGTGATCGTGGTGTTGCGCAACCGCGACCGCCCGGCTGACCTGCTGGCTCGGCTTAAAGATCTACAACTGCATGACAGCGACGACCTGGTGCCCGTCCGTCAGCAGGATCGCTGTGAACTGCGTACCTATGGTATCGGCGCACAGATTCTGTCTGATCTTGGCGTGCGCAAGATGCGCGTCATGAGTGCGCCAAAATCCATGCACGCCATTTCCGGGTTTGATCTGGAAGTGGTCGAATACACTGGCGGACGACCCGCCTGAAGACCGAGGAATTTCATGACAATCAAGACGATTGAAGGTGCATTGTGCGCCGCCGACAACGCCCGCTTCTGTCTGGTGGTCTCGCGCTGGAACAGTTTCGTGGTGGAAAGTCTGGAAAAGGGAGCTATCGACACGCTCAGACGCCACGGCGTGGCCGATGTCAATCTAACCATCGTGCGGGTTCCCGGCGCCTTCGAAATGCCGGTGGCTATCGAGCGCATTGCCGCTAAAGGTGGCTATGACGCCATCATTGCACTTGGCGCGGTGATCCGTGGCGGAACGCCGCATTTCGAGTATGTTGCCAGTGAATGCGTCAAGGGCATGGCACAAGTCAGCCTGAAATATGCTCTCCCGGTCGCCTTTGGCGTCCTGACTGTCGACAGCATCGAGCAGGCCATCGAACGCGCCGGCACCAAGGCCGGCAACAAGGGTGCCGAGGCGGCGCTATCGGCTCTGGAAATGGCCAATCTTCTCAGCCAGATCGACTAAGCGGATGAAGCACCCCGACAAGATCAGCCCTCGCAGCCAGTCACGCCGTTATGCCGCGCTGGCACTCTATCAATGGCGTCTGACCGGCGAAGACCCAATGTCGATCAAGCGTCAGTTGCTCGATGATCCCGACTGGCTCGATGCCGTTGCCATGTCGTTGAGCGGCGCCGACGATGACAACCCGCCAGATGTCAAACTGCGCTTTCAGTTCAACCTGGAACTCCTAGAACAACTCCTGACCGGCGTTCCGATGCACGTCCAGGAGATTGACGCCCAGCTTGATCGCTTTCTGGATCGTCCGATCACCCAGGTCGATCCGGTTGAACTGGCGATCCTGCGTCTGGGAGCCTTCGAGATTCTGTTCTCGGACAATATCCCCGATCGCGTCGCCATCAACGAAGCCGTTGAATTGACCAAGCTGCTTGGTGCGCACGAAGGACATAAATATGTCAACGGCGTACTGGACAAGATTGCGCGCTACCGTGCCACGGAAACTGTCGATCCGTGATATACGCGGTTTGCGGGTCAATGCTGTGTCATGTCTGAATTCGATCTCATCCGCACCTTTTTTCGTGACATCGGCCCGCAACGGGCGGATGTTGCGCTCGGTGTCGGTGATGATTGCGCACTGCTTAACGTCCCCGCTGGGCAGCATCTGGCGGTGAGCATCGACACGCTCTCTGCCGGGGTTCATTTCCTCCCCAACTGCGATCCAGCGGCGATCGGTCACAAGGCGCTGGCCGTCGGGCTTAGCGATCTGGCCGCGATGGGCGCGCAACCGGCGTGGTCAACCCTGGCGCTGACCCTGCCGACAGCAGATACCGCCTGGATTGAACGGTTCAGCGCCGGATTTACCGCGCTCTCGAATACGCACGGCATCCGGCTGGTCGGTGGCGATACCACACGCGGCCCGTTGAGCGTGACCGTGCAGGCACATGGTTTGATACCGGCTGGCGCGGCGATCCGGCGCGATGGTGCCCGTCCTGGTGATCTTATTTTTGTGAGCGGAACGCTGGGTGATGCGGCTCTGGCGCTGCGCGGTCTGCTGGCTGGCGAGTCAGTTGATCCCATGCTGCGCCATCGTCTGGATTTTCCAACACCCAGGGTCGCGTTAGGACTGGCGCTGCGGGGTCTGGCAACGGCCATGATCGATCTGTCGGATGGTCTGGCCGGGGATCTCGATCACATCTTGACCGCATCGGGCGTTGGCGCGGAACTGGCGCTGAAGCAGTTACCACTGTCGCCGCTAGTCGCCGAGGCCGTGGCGAAAACCGGCGACTGGTCGCTACCACTGTCTTGCGGAGATGATTACGAACTTTGTTTCTGCATTCCCGCTGACCGTGCGGATGACGTGCAAGCGTTGATGCCGGACTGCCCGTTCCGGCGCGTGGGGCGGATACAGACGGAACGGGGGCTGATCTGTCGTTTGCCGGATGGCGGGGTATTCATCGGGGGTGGTTATGATCATTTTGCGATTTGCGCATGACTGTGTCGGCGAATGGTCGCAGTACCCCGATTCCCTGGATTTGGCTATGCTTGCGTGGCGGTCGATGCTGTCAGATCGATTCTGATTCCTCGCGTTCAGCGGAGCTGGCTCATGAACCTCGAAAAAACCCAACCGCTGCACGATTCCAGCGCGGACATGGATGACACCCAGGTCATCGCCCAACCCGACAGCCTTCCACTCAGCGAGCAGCCCACTCAGATTATCGCAGCGCCTGCCAGCCCTCCACTCAGTGAGCAGGCGACTCAGGTCATTGATCAGCCAGCGCCCGACAGCACGTTGCTCAGAGAAGCAGCCACCCAGGTGGTTGCTCCGCTACCGCCCGCCGATGGCATTCCATCGCAGACACTGTTAGTCAACACCTACTTGATTGAGCGCCAGCTTGGCGGCGGCGGGATGGGTGAGGTTTATCTGGCGCGTCACACCGGATTGGGAACCAAACACGCAATCAAGGTGATCCGTCCATCGATGGGCAGCAATACCCAGGTGATGGATCTCTTCTACCGCGAGGCCAAGGTGCTACGTGGCGTCCGTCACGATGCGGTGGTGAACTATGATGGTTTCGTGCGCGATGAGCAGGGGCGCGACTACCTGGTCATGGAGTACGTTCACGGCTCGCCGCTCTCGGATCGCTTGCAGCAATCACCGCTGAGGGTCGCAGACGTGCTGATTCTGCGTGATCGGCTGTGTGCCGGACTCGCCGAGGCGCACCGCAAAGGCGCAGTGCATCGTGACCTGTCGCCGGATAACGTGATCCTGCCGGATGACCAAATCGCCCAGGCCAAACTCATCGACTTCGGATTGTGCAAGCTCACCGATCCCGATCAGCAGACCATCATCGGCAACTCGTTTGCCGGGAAATACCGCTATGCCTCGCCCGAACAGTTTGGACTTTTTGGTGGCGTCGTCGATGCGCGTTCGGATCTCTACAGTCTGGGTCTGGTGCTGGTGGCAGCGGCACAGGGTCGGCCACTGGACATGGGCGAGAGTTTTGCGGCGGCACTGCGCAGCCGCCAGCGCGTACCGGATCTGAGCGAGGTGCCAGCGATGTTGCATGATTGGCTGACAGCCATGCTGCAACCGAACCCGGCAGACCGTCCGGCAAGCGTGGATGCGCTGCTCAAACGCTGGCCGGCGGCGACCGTGCTGTTGCCTCAACCCGTGGATAAGCAGACGGACAGGGTGATTCAGAAACGCTGGTGGCCGCCAGTTGTGGCGGTGATCGTGCTACTGGGTGGTGGTGGCGCCTATTGGTTTTTGAGACCGCTGCCTGTCATCACCCCGCATCCAGTATCAAACATCACAGCTCCCACTGCGCCGCCGATCAGCACTGAAACAGTTCAACCGCCAGCGCCGCCTGTTGCAGACGAGCTGACGACGCTGATCCAGTCTGATCATCTGGATAATGCTTTTACGCTGGTGCAGTCACGTCTCGCGTCAGGACATCCACCGCCAGTGGAGCAGACCTGGATGCTCGCCGAACGTCTGCGCACGGTCGGCAAGATTGATTCAGCTTTCGCGCTGATTCGTGGTCTGGCATCAGAGGGTTATGCGGCGGCGGCGTTTGCGCTGGCAGAATTCTATGACCCGCTGCACTGGTCAGCCGCCACCTCACCCTTCTCGAAACCGAATGCAGAGAAGGCGCATGATTGGTATCAACGCGCCGCGACACTCGGCGACGCGAGAGCCAAAGGGCGTCTGGACGCACTGCGATCCACCGAGGAAGCCACGCAATGAATCAAACATCCAGATGGTCTGCAGAACATCACCAGCCGCAGCGCGACTGGCGGCGGCTGATGACGGCCTGTCTGCTGGGAACGCTGTTCTGTGCAGGCATCGCGCTTGCCTCCGACCGCGAGGCGCTCCCGATGGCGGGCAAGACCGGACTCTACCAGCGGGTGCTGACCCGTCCCGGCGCGGTGCTCGTCGCTCAACCGGGTTCGCCGGATGCGGGTGGCGAGCCGCTGCCGCCGTTAAGCATCCTCTATGTCTATGCCCGCAAGCACAGCGCAGATCAGGACTGGATCGAGGTTGGCAGCACGGTACGCAATGGCGTTCAGGGATGGTTGCCTGCGGCATTGGCCATCGACTGGCGTCAGACGCTCACCGTCGCCTTTGCCCGCACCGCCAACCGCGAACCAGCATTGTTTTTCCGCGACCGCAAAAGCCTGACCGGTCTGCTGGAGTCCGAGCAACTGGTCGCCGAGACTGGGCGTCTGCGCACGACCATCGCCAGCGGTCAGATCCCGGACGGATTTCCGGTGATCGCCAGGGAACCGGAAACCTATGTCGATCCGAATCGTGAATTTTATCTGCTGCCAATTCTGGGCTTCGAGGAAGCCTACTTGGAGAGTGGCAACACGACGATGTTGTTGAACGTGGCGGCAGTGACGTTACAGGCAGGCAACCCAGATCTGCTCGCTAAGTCTTCCAGCGCGGCGCTATCCGGCAAGACCAAGCCCGCCGCAGCGCGGTCGGACTATCGCGCTGGCGTGGTCTTTGTCATCGACACCACGATCTCGATGGGACCGTACATCGAACGCACCCGCGATGCCGTGCGGCGGATCTATGACAAGCTCAAGGGTTCTCCCATTGGCGGCGCGCTGAGCTTTGGTCTGGTGGCCTTCCGCGATAACGTGGACGATGAGCCACCTGGAACGAGCTATGTGACCCAGATCGTCGCGACCCTCAAGGATGGTCAAGATCCGGCTGAGTTCATGACCCGGATTGGCGAGGTCGAAGAAGCCAAAACCTCGAATCAGGATTTCGACGAAGACTCCTTCGCCGGGATTTATGACGCTATCGAAAAGATCGACTGGACTGGCTATGCCGGGCGCTTCATCGTGCTGATCACCGACGCCGGGGCGCGCGATGCCAAAGATCCGCTGAGTCGCACCCATCTGAGCGCCGAGCGTCTGCGTCTCATGGCACAGGAAAAAGACCAGGTTGCAGGCGGCAGCAAAATCGCCATCGCGACACTGCATCTGCTGACTCCGGCAGGCCGTCAGAATCATGCATCGGCGGCCAGCCAGTACCACGTTTTAAGTCGCTGGGGCGATGCCGGCGAGCTGTACTTCCCGGTGGAGGGCGGTTCGGTCGAAGCATTCGGCACTCAGGTGGACACGCTGGCCGATGTCTTGATGAAACACATCGAGGGCATCCGTTCAGGTCAGGCGATTCAGATTCCCGAAGCGTCAAAAACCAACGCCGTGGAGCGCAAAACCGCCGTGGTCGGGCGAGCCATGCAACTGGCCTATCTCGGACGCGAACAGGGCAGCCAGGCGCCACGCCTGATCGATGCCTGGGTTGCTGACCGGGATCTGGTTGATCCAACCCAGAAAACACTGGAAGTCCGGGTGCTGATCACCAAAAACCAGTTGAGCGACCTCCAGGAAACGTTGGAGGCAATCTTCAAGGCCGGAGAGGGGACGTTCATGAGTCCCAAAGATTTCTTTGGCCAGTTGCGCGGCGCGGCGGCAGCGCTGGCAAGAAACCCCAATCAGGTCAGCCAAATCCAGATTGGACGACTAGCCGATGTCAATCTGGTTGGCGAATGGCTCGATGATCTGCCCTATACCAGCCAGATCATGAATCTCACCGAGGCGCGTTGGCTGTCGCGTTCCTTCGCCGAGCAGCAGGAGGTGCTGGATGCCATCGAAGAAAAGATCCGACTGTACCGGCGCATCCACGACGAAACCGACCGCTGGATCGCGCTGTCGCCAGACGCGCCGAAAGGCGAGTCCGTCACCACCGTGCCGCTGGATGCGCTGCCCTGATGGCGACCTCATCCCCACCAGTCTATGTCTGCCGGGAACTGGTCAAGCGCCGTCTGGCGGCAACGGAAGGCGTCGCGGCGGGTTTCGAACTGCGTGTTCCGCGTCTCAAAATTCATGCTGGAGAAGTGATCGTGCTGCGCGGGCAGAGCGGTTGCGGCAAAAGTACCCTGCTCGATCTGCTGGCGCTGGCGCTACGTCCAGACACCGCCGAGACGTTCAGTTTTCGTCCTGAACACCGTGAACCGACAGATCTGCTGCGTTTGTGGTCGCGTGGCGATCTGAATGCGCTGGGTCGGTTGCGTGGCGAACGGTTGGGCTATGTGCTTCAAACTGGTGGCCTGCTACCCTTTCTTACGGCGCGTGAAAATATCGCGCTGGCCTGCCGCCTGCTTGGACGCAATCCAGGCGGACAGATCGAGCGTCTGGCCGAACGTCTCGGCATCACGGCTCAACTGGACAAACGTCCTGGCCAGCTCTCGGTCGGCGAGCGTCAACGTGTCGCCATTGCCCGCGCCATGGCGCACCGTCCAGGCGTGATTCTCGCCGACGAACCCACGGCATCAGTCGATCCGGTGACGGCGGTCGCCATCCGTGAACTGCTGCTGGAACTAGTTCAAAAATCAGGGATGACTGCGATCATCGCCACCCATGACTGGATGCCGGAGGCGACGCTCTCCGGTGTGCAGGTGCTGGAACACCGCATCGAGCGCGACGGCGCACTGACCCGCTCGCTGTTCTGGAACTAACCCATGCACTCAACCCGTGAAATCCTGCGGCTGGCTTATCGGGACTTCGCTTATGAGCGACGCATCTCGCTGTGTTACGTGCTGGCGCTGATGGCGGTGCTTGCGCCGTTGCTGATCCTCTTTGGTCTTAAGTTTGGGCTGGTGGATACGCTTGCACGGCGTCTGGTGGAGTCACCTGCCAACCGTGAAGTAATCGTGGTCGGCAGTCACCGTTTCGATGACGCCTGGTTTGAGCGCATGCGCGCCCGAACCGATGTGGCTTTCGTGGTACCCAATACCCGGCGCATCGCCGCCAGTCTGAGTCAGCTTCAAAATCCTGAAACGGGAACACTCGTGCGAGCCGTGCAGATGCTCCCAACAGCCGCCGGTGATCCACTGCTCGACCACGGAATGACCGCGCCTGAAGGGTTGAACGACATCGTGCTGTCGGCCAGCACTGCGCACCGGCTGGGGGTTCAGATTGGACAACGGCTGCTGGCGCGGATTGATCGCAGTGTCGCGGGGCGTGATGAAGGCGTGGTCTGGGAGCTGGTCGTGAGTGGCATTCTGCGCCCAGAAGTGCTGACCGAAGAGGCGGCGCTGGTGTCGCTGCCCTTTCTGGTCGCCACCGAAGATTATCGTGATGGCGTGGCGGTGTCCGTGCTCGGTTGGGAGGGCAAGCCGCCGCCGTCAGCCGCCCGCACCTATGCCCGTTTCCGGCTCTATGCCTCTAGCATCTATGACGTGGCACGTCTGGAGTCTAACCTGACTGCCGAGGGGCTAGATGTCCGCAGCCAGTTAGCCGAGATTGCCGCCATGCAGTCCATGGATCGCAATCTGAGCCGCGTTTTCTGGCTCATTGCCGGGATTGGTAGCCTGGGCTTTCTGGCTTCACTGGCCGCCAACCTGCTGGCTAATGTCGAACGTAAACGCCGCGAACTCAGCATCCTGCGGCTCATCGGTTTCCCGACGGCGAGTCTCATCCTGTTTCCAGTCGCACAGGCCGCGCTGGTCGCTATCTTAGGTTCCACGGCGGCGGTGCTGGTTGTGCTACCGGTGGCTACGACCTTGAACGGCTGGTTTGTGCTGAGTCTGCAACCGGGCGAGTCGATCTGTCGGTTGTTGCCCATCCATGTCGCGTTGGCGCTGGCGATTACCCTGGCCGGCGCTGTCATCGCCGCGACCTGGGCGGGCTGGCGGGCGGCGCGGATCGAACCTGCCGAGGGAATTCGTGATGTTTAATCAGAGGTCAGAGGTCAGAAATCGAAGGTTGATCAGAATACGCGCCGTCGTCTGGGGTCTGCTGTCTCTGTTGATGTCTGTCTCAGTCATTTCGGGAGAAGAGATTACCTGGCCCGAAAAACTCTACAACCCGGCAGCGGCGCCGCCTGAACAGCCCGCTGACCTGATCCTGCCCATGCCTTGCGGCGGCGCGATGGCCTTCCGTCCGGTGGAGATTCCAGGCAGCGGTTGGCTGGATGACCGACCAGTGGAACTCGGTCAGAGTGATGCGGATCGGGGCTATAAAGAAGGACGACGCCTAAGTCATCTGGCCGGTGCCTTCACGGTCAAAGAGGGCGCGACCCGGCGCTATTATCTCGGTAAATACGAGGTCACACGCGATCAATATGCCGCGCTGATGCAGCCGGACTGCGCCAAACCCAACATGCGTGGACGCATTCCGATCACTGGAATTAGCTGGTTTGACGCCGTGGAATTTAGCCGTCGCTATACCGAGTGGCTGCTGGAACATGCGCCAGATGCCCTGCCAAAAGAGGATCTCGCTACGGGGTTCCTGCGTTTACCGACTGAAGAGGAATGGGAGTTCGCCGCTCGCGGCGGTCTGGCGGTGGACGCCGCCGATTTTCTCGCGCCGCGCTTCCCCACGCCCGATGGCGATCTGGCGCGCTATGCCTGGTTTGAAAGTTCTGGCTCTGCCGGTGGTGAACTGCATCCGGTGGGACTGCTCAAGCCCAATCCGCTCGGTCTCTATGACATTCTCGGCAATGCCTCGGAGCTGACGCTGGCACCCTTCCATCTCGACCGGCGTGGCCGCGACCACGGTCAGGCGGGCGGTTTCGTCAGTCGTGGCGGGGATGTCTTTACCCCGGAAAATCAGCTTGGCAGCGCGGTACGTCAGGAACACAACTATTTTGATCCCGGCACCGGTCATGCCAAGACTATGGACAGTCTGGGTTTCCGGCTGGTCGTCACCGCGCCGGTCATCGTCTCGCCCCAACGTCTGGATGCCATCAAGCAATCCTGGACTGGACTGCCGCAACTCAGCGGCGATGCCGGAACTGACGCGACCCAGGCGTTGCAGCAGCTCAAGGATCTGTCGATCCAGACCCAGGATGATGCGCTGCGCACCCGTCTTGAACTCATCCAGCGCAACATGGAACAGTCGCAGTCCGCCATCAATGAAGCGCGAATTCGCACCCTGCGCGCCTTGCTGCGAACCGGCGCTTTCATGGGCAAGCGGGTCGTGACAGATGCCCAGCGCGCCCAGGTCATCCGCAATCTGCGCAAACTGGCTGAGAGCCGTTTCAAGGATCTCAGCGACCGGGCACATGGCGTGGCGGGTAGCGATAAACTGATTGCCGAGGCACGCGATGCGCTGGCAGGCAAGCAGGCCAAATGGGATGACTCGCTCAAAGAGATTGAGACCAGTCTCGCCAACAGTCTGTCGTATTACAGCGATATGGCCGTCGGCGTGGGCGACGATTACAACGACGCCGAGGCCGGAACACAATTGCCGGTGGTCGAAGCCGAACTGAAGGCGAAGAACAATGCCTATCTGATTCCTTATGCGCGTCTCTTCGTCGCCCACCTTCGCGCTTATCATGTCGATCAGTCAGTCGATAAAGGACGCTTGCAGCAGGATTTATTGAAACTTGAACCAGCAGGTTAAAAACATGCACAGCTCTCGACAGTTGGCCGTGGCGCTGCCGTTCGCGGCGTTGGTGGGCTGTGTCAGCGAGCCGGTCACGGAGACCGGACGCGCACCGGCAGAAGTCGGCAGTAACTTCTCCATCGGTGGCTTTCAACTGGTTAAGCCAAAAGAAAATTATGGCTATGAAGGTACGCTCAGTCCGTCCGAGCAGGCGCTGCGCGAGCAGGCTGAAAAATTCGACAAGACCGTCTGGCAGGGATTGCTGATCGGGGCGATTGCTGGAACTGCCATCGGCGCGGTGGTGGGCGGGGATGCCGAAAGCGCGGTCGGCGGCGCGATTGTCGGCGCCAGCGTTGGTGCGCTGGCTGGCATGTATGTCGCCAACAAACAGAAACTCTATGCGAGCAAGGAAGATCAGCTTAATTCCATGATTGGCGACGTGAAGACATCCAACCAGAACACCGAGGCGCTGATTCGGGACATCCGCGCCGTCATCGCCGAAGATCAGCGCCGACTCGCCGACATCCAGGCGCGTTACCATCGCGGCAAGGCCACCGAGGCTGAAGTCACGCAGGAACGCGCACGCATCTGGGGCAACCGCAAGGTCGCCGAAAAGGCCACGCTCGGCGCGAAAGATCAGTACCAACTGTTCGATGGCGCTAAACAGGATTTCGAGCGCCAGAATCCCGGACTCGCCACCCAGAATCTGGCGCGTGAGCTGAGCGCCTACCGCAAAGCCATCGATACACTCGACAGCGTTGCCTCCGGGATGGTCAAGGCTTAACGGATGTTGGACGGGGCAAGGTAAAATCACCTCGCCTCGTCCAATATCGACTATTCGCTTCACCCATCCTGGGTTAGGATTCCGCTCACATAGCAGCCAGCTTGAGTCGGTAGTCCCATGATGTCTTTGCGTCATTTTGTTGCATGTTGTGGCCTTGTCGCCGTGGCCGCGCCAGCTTTCGCGCAGCGCCCGCCCGATGCCGGCAGCCTGCTGCGCGAGATCGAACGCTCGACCGGGCGGACGCAGGCGGCGCCAGCACCGCTCGCCCCGGCCAGACCATCATCTGAAGGCGTTTCACTGCCAGTTCAAGCTGGAGAAACACTGTTCGTCAGTGCGTTTCGCATCCAGGCGACCCGTTTCCCCGAATCTCAACTCCAGGCGCTGCTCAAGGACTACGCTGGGCGTGAGGTCACGCTGGCTCAACTTCAGGCCGCGACGCGCCGGATCAGCGACTATTACCGCCAGCACGACTATCTGGCCTATGCCTTTTTGCCACCACAGACCGTGGTCAATGGCATCGTCGAGATCCGGGTTGTCGAGGCCAGTCTCGGAAAAGTCAAGCTCGATCCTGCTTCCAAAACTCGTCTGAATCCATCGTTGCTGCTGGGCATGGTGACAGAGCGAGCGCCGCCCAGACAGCCCTTGCGTCCCACTCAGCTTGACGAAGGCGTCGCCATCGTCAATGAACTGCCCGGCATCGGGCGGGCGCAAAGCCTGCTGGAACCCGGAGCCGCGCCCGGCGAGAGCGATGCTGTCCTGCAAGTCACCGACGCGCCACTCGCGCAGGGCGATTTCGCCATCAACAATGCAGGCACCAAAGGCACCGGCGAATGGCAAGGCTTCTGGATCGCGTCGATGGATAGTCCATTCGGTCATGGTGAACAGTTCCAGTTTAACGGGCTGAAATCAGACGGCAGCCGCTATCTCTGGCTGGCCGGATCGCATCCCATTGGCACGTCGGGTCTGCGGGTCGGTCTCAATGGCTCGGCCATGGACTACGACATCGGCCACTCGATCAACCCGCTTGATCTCAATGGCTCATCCTGGACGCTGGGCATGACGCTGAATCAGCCGCTGCGCCGCAGTACCAATTTCTCGCTCACCGCCACCGCTGGTTTCGACTATAAAAAGATGCTGGATAACACCGACACGTCCACCCTGGCAGACCGCGAGATCGTCGTGGGTCACATCGGTCTGTCGGCTACGCTACGTGATCACTGGTTTGGCGGCGGCGTCAGTGTTCTGGACGCCACCATCAATGTTGGCAATCTCGATCTGCACGGTCTGCCAGAACAGTATGCGGGCGATCAGCTCACGGCGCAGACTAACGGCAGCTATGGCAGGCTCAATCTCTCAGCGTCACGCGAGCAGCCAATCAGTCAGCGGGTCACGCTGCTAACCGCCGTGCAGGCGCAGTGGGCGCCATCCAATCTGGACAGTTCCGAAAAATTCTATCTGGGCGGATTCTCTGGCGTCCATGCCTATCCGACCGGTGAAGCGCCGGGAGATTCGGGCTATCTGATCAATCTGGAAACGCGCTGGCAGGTGATGGATGACCTTCGGCTCAGTGGCTTCTATGACCTCGGCTGGATTCAGCAACATGCGAAGCCCTGGACGAACTGGCAGAGCGTCGTCGGACAGCCCAACAGCTATTTTTTGCAGGGCATCGGTGTCGGTCTATTGTGGTTCCCGTCGAAGCTGTTCCAGGCACAGGCCATGATTGCCTCGGTGATCGGCGACAATCCGGGACAGGACACCGCTGGTCACAACAGCGACGGCACCGACGACAGATTGCGTGGCTGGGTGCAGGTGACATTTCATTTTTAGGCACCGGATGGCTCGACCGGCTTGATCTCGATGCAACCTGATGGTCGTGAGGCAGTCTATATGTCAACAGTTCCGAACGCCGTTCTGACGCTTAACCGGCATCCAGTCATCCTGCCGTCTCGTCTTCATCCACTCACGGCGGCGATCCTCAGTGTCCTGGCCGCGTTCGCGCCACAGGCGCAGGCCAGCCCGCCGCCGACCGCACTACCCTCTGGCGGATCGGTGGCTGCGGGCAGCGCCCAGATCAAGCAGTCCGGGGCGCAAATGACCATCGACCAGTCCAGTCCCCGCGCCGTGATCAACTGGCAGGGCTTCGATGTCGGGCGCGAGGCCGAGGTCAACATCCAGCAACCAGATCGCAAGTCCGCTGTCCTCAACCGCGTCACCAGCCCGCATCCATCCGAGATCGAAGGCCGGATCAAGGCCAACGGCCAGGTGTTTCTGGTCAATCCATCCGGCATCGTGTTTGGGCAGGGCGCTCAGATCAATGTCGGCGGCGGCATCGTCGCCTCCACGCTGGAGATTGACGACGCCGATTTCATGGCTGGCAAGCATGATTTCAAACGAAAAGGCGCCACCGGCAAAATTATCAACCGGGGCAAGATCACTGCCGCCGATGGTGGCTATATCGCACTGCTTGCGCCTGAACTGCGCAACGAGGGCGTCCTGTCCGCCCGACTCGGCACTGTTGCGCTGGCGGCTGGCGATGCCGTGACCCTATCGCTTGGTGAGCATGTTTCAGTCAAGGTCGATCCAGCCACCGTCAAAACACTGATCGAGCAAAAGGCCATGATTGAGGCCGAAGGCGGGCGCGTCATCCTCACCGCCAAAGCGGTCAACAGCCTGCTGTCGGGCGCGGTCAACATGAGCGGAACCATCGAAGCCGGTTCAGTCAGCCACAAAGGCGGCGATGTCGTGCTGGAAGGTAGCGGCGCGGTCAATGTCACCGGCTCTGTCAATGTCGCGGGCACCACCGGCGGCACGGTCAAAGCCAAAGGCAACACCGTCAAACTTGCCAGCGCCAAGATCGACGCCAGCGGCCAGCAGGGCGGCGGACGCATCGACATCGGCGACTGGGATGTGGAAAAAACCGAAGTCGATGCCGCATCCACGCTCGATGCGTCGGCCAAAGACAAAGGCGACGGCGGCACGATTACCGCCATCGGCCAGACCAGCACCTTTCAGGGCACGGCCAAGGCGCGGGGTGGCAAAACCGGCGGCAAGGGCGGATTGGTCGAGACATCAGGACACACGCTGGAGATTGCTGGAGCCAAGGTCGATGCCGGGGCGGATCAGGGCGCAGCGGGAACGTGGTTGCTGGATCCAGAGACACTCATCATCGACCAGCCTGGTGCCAACAACATCGCAGCAGCCCTGGCCACCACGAATGTCACGGTGACAGTCTCGGAGACGGGACATTCGCCTTGTGGCGGCAGTGGCGATTTTGGGAGCTGTTCGGGTGATTACAATGGCGATTTGATTGTCGATGCCGGTGTCCTCATCGAACCTTTGAATATCAGCGAAACAACGCTGACCCTGCAAGCTGAGCGCAACATTACCCTGCTTGAAGGTGCGACGATCAATGCGACAAACGGCGCATTGAATGTCGTGCTGAATTCAGACCTGAATGCAGACGGAACAGGCGCAATCGTGCTGTATCCCGGAGCCATGATTCACAGCAACGGCGGGGACATCGTTCTGGGGGGCGGCAATGTGCCCGATGCGAACGGTTATCCAACGGGTTATGCCAGAGGCGTTAATTCTTCTGAATGCGGCGGACTGACCCGATGCGCCGATTATTACAGCGGGATTTCGTTATTCGGGGCAAGCTTTGATTCCGGCGGCGGTAACATCAGCCTGCGCGGCCAGAATAGCGATGACGCATCACCTGATCCGAATCCATATCATTCATTTTTCCCGGATGAAAGTAATGCAGGCGTTTTTATTGGCATGAATACTCTTTGGAGCGCCGGCATCTACAGTGAGGGAACCATTCTCATCGACGGCATAGCCACCTACTCCTCGTATAACAGCGACATCAAACGCCATGCCGTCGAAATCGACAACTCTTCTTACATTACCGGTAGCGCCATTCTCATCAAGGGCGATGCCAGCGGTGTCACTTATGGCAGGAACATGAGCGACCCCGGCGTCAGTTTGTCTAGTGGTTTACAACTGACGGCTGCCAGTATTCAAAACATTGCCGATGGCGGCATTCTCCTCAGCGGCATCGGTAGTCCGGATAGCTCGACACCCGCGTTTGTCGGTCAGATTCCCGGTAACGGTATCGTCATCGGCGGCTCGTCCGCGGTTGTAAGCGTTGGCGGCAGTATCGTCCTGACCGCAGACCGCATGGCGATCGCATCAGGCGCCTACTTTTATGGTGGCGTTCCAGCAAGCACATTATTTCCAGAAGGCACACTGACCATTCAGCCAATGACGGCAAGTTTCAGCGCACCCTTCGATTTGGCCGATGGCGTGGATTTATCGGGTTTCGCTGGCCTGACCATCGGTAGCGCTACCAATGCGGCGGCGCTTTCGATTGAGGATCATCTGACGATTGATGGCCCGATCACGCTGCTGTCGCCGGGTACAGGTGGCAGTTTCGTCGCCGTACACTCAACGGTTCCGGGTATTTCGAGTACCAGGGGTGACATCAACATTCAGATGGGCGATAACATCGATATTGCGTCTTCGAGACTTGATACGTCTGGTGGCAACGTGATCCTCTGGTCTGACCGGGATGGCAACGGTGCCGGGAACATCAAAATTGGAACAGTTTTTACTAATGGTGGTGATCTCTGGGTGGGCGGGGGTAGCGGCACGACAACCTGGAATGGTCTAACCGTTGGCAATGGCCCGGCAGTCGGCGTCGGAAACGGAACTGAACGTCATGGCATTGTGTTATCAAGTTTATCAAGTGGTTATGAGATTTGGACGTCTGGTGGCGACATCTGGATGTCCGGCAAAGGCAGTTCAACCGGCGGCGACGGGATCGTGATGACGGACTCTCGCATAGACGCTAGAGGCGGTTCTGGCAATGTAACGCTGCAAGGAGAGGGGATTTATAACAGTGCTGGTCACGATGGTGCTGGCATCCGCATCTCTGGCACAGCAGACATGATGAGCGGCGGTAACATCACCCTCATCGTCAATCATCTGGATTCCGATGGAGGCGGTTCACTTTCTGGCGATGGCGGCAGCAGCATTGGCACACTGACGGTGCGTCCCCTGGCAGCGAGTTTTGATGCACCGCTAAATTGGACATTTGGCACTTATGATTTCGCCAGCCTGACCATCGGCAGCGCCACTAATGCCGCTGCGCTCTCGATTGAGACTGATCTGGGGACTAATGGCTATGGCTCAATCACTCTGCTGTCGCCGGGTGTCGGCGGCACAATCAAAATCAATTCTAATCTTTCTGTTCTTTCTGTCAGTGATTCAGTGTTTGTGCAAAGCGGGTCAGATCTTTCTTTGGGCGTAAACGGCGGAATCACCACTTCGGCCACCATCACCAACGCTGTCACGCTGGTTACGGGAGGCAAATTCATCAATAACGCTGGCGCGAGCGCCATTAGTCTGACCGGCACGAGCGGAACGCCGCGCTGGTTGATCTATAGCAACGACATCGCCAACGATTCCCGTGGTGCACTGGCGACCGAACCCTTCTTTAACTACTACGGCTGCACCTATGGCGCACTCTGTGCTTATCCAGGCACCGGCAACGGCTTCGTCTATGCCCAGCGGCCAACGCTGACCGTGACCGCAGATTCACAGCAAAAACTCTATGGCGCAGCCGATCCATCCTTCACTTATCAGATCAGCGGTCTACAGATCGGCGATGATTCATCCGTGCTGACCGGTGCCCTCGTGCGCGATGTCGGCGAGACGGTTGGCAGCTACCCAATCCGTCAAGGCGCACTCGCCAGTAACAATGGTTATCTTGTTAGCTACATCGGCAATAACCTGACCATCAACCCTGCCGGAATCAGTTTAAGTCTCAGCGGCAGTCGGGCATATGACGGAACGCCGGTTTTTAAGTACACCGATTTTAATAACTACTCGATGCTGACGCCGACTAACGGCGTCATCGGCGCTGATCAGGTATTTTTAAGTGGCGGCAGCGCGACGGTTGCCAGCAAAAATGTCGGCAACTACAGCAGTTTCACCACCAACACCCTCGGTCTGAGTGGCGCTGACAGCAGCAACTACACCCTGACTGGCGGCGCGGTTGCCGTCAGCATCACACCTGCCGCGCTGCGCCTCAACGCCGTATCTGACAGCCGGGTCTACGATGGCACGACCCATTCAACGGGCACTGCAACCGCGAGCGGGCTGTACGCGGGCGACAGTCTCAGCGCACTCAGCCAGGTTTTCGACAGCCCACACGCCGGGAGCCGCACCTTAAACATTGCACCCGGCTATGTGCTCAATGATGGCAACGGCGGGCTGAACTACAGCGTCACGCTCAACACCGCCAGCGGCAGCATCACGCCCGCTCCACTAACCCTCAGCGCCGTTGCAGACAGCCGCGTCTACGATGGCACTGTCATCTCAACCGGCGCGGTCAGCGTCAGCGGTTTGCAAACGGGCGACAGTCTCAGCGGCCTGCGCCAGGTTTTTGACAGCAAACATGCTGGGAGTCGCACGGTCAGCATTGCCCCCGGCTATCTGCTCACCGACGGCAACGGCGGGTTGAACTACAGCGTCAGCCTGAAGACCGCCAGCGGCACCATTACCCCAGCTTCGCTGACCCTCAGCGCCGTGCCTGATAGCCGGGTGTATGACGGCACTACGGCATCAAGCGGAAGCGTCACCTCCAGCGGTTTGCAGACGGGTGACAGCCTCAGCGCACTCAGTCAGGTTTTCGACAGCCCACATGCCGGGAGCCGCACCTTGAGCATTGCCCCCAGCTATGTGCTCAACGACGGCAACGGCGGGCTGAACTACAGCGTCATGCTCAACAGCGCCAGCGGCAGCATCACGCCTGCCGCGCTGCGCCTCAGCGCCGT
>CAIUAY010000077.1 GCA_903897335.1 uncultured Chromatium sp.
GAATTCCATCCTGATCACCCCAAGTTGCTCCGGCCAAAAAGCCGGTAGGTTGCGCTACTCCGGGGTGGAAAAAATTCAATGTTGATTTCCCCGGATCCCTGGGAAGTTTTCCATGTTGATTAACAATGCCTCAAACGCTTCAAAAACCTGTCTATACTGCCGCAGAGTTTGACGATCAATTGCCATGACAAGGCGCTTTGCTGGAGAACCGACCGCGCCGAGGCGTACCGATCCATCGAATGACCGCGCACAATCACCGCCGCCGCCCACTCAACGGAATCAGGAACCGATGAACCTGCCACAGATCAACCTCGCATTCGATCCGGTGCTGCAACCCTTCGGGGCTGGCGCGGCGGACTTTTTTCTTGCCGCCAGTCTGTACCAGGCCCGCAAGATCAGTTTCAGCGCCGCTGCCGCCCTGGCTAGGCTGGGGTTCGACGAATTTCACTATCGTTTGAAAGAGCACTTCGGAGCCGGTTTCGCCATCGACGATCAAGTCGTGCTGGAGGATCTTGACCTGGTGCGCGACGGCTTCGGACGCCGCGCATGACGCTGGTCATCAATGCGAGCCCTCTGATCTTTCTGTCCAAGGTGGACCGTCTCTTCCTCCTGCGAGATTGCTTCGAGGTCACGCTGACACCCCCGGCGGTGGTCGCGGAGATCGGGACCGTGCGCCTTCCCGCGTTCATCCAGATCACGCCGTTATCCGAGATCGGCAGCGCCTTCGTCCGTGGTGCCCTTGGCAGCCTCCATGCCGGCGAACTGGAAGTCATGGTGTTGGCGCGGGACTTGGGGATTGGCTTGGTTGGACTTGACGACCTCCTCGCCCGACGCAAGGCACAACAGATGGGGCTGCAACCCATTGGCACGATCGGACTCATCCTGCTGGCCCATGAGCGTGGCGTCCTCACCGCCGCCGATGCGTGGTCCAGCGTCGAGGAACTGGTCCGTCTCCATGGCCTGTACCTCTCGCCCCGGATACTGGAAAGCGTTCGTGCCGCGCTGCAATAGCGGGGTGAATTCTGGCGTCTTGCGGGATGCTACAGGGTCAAGAGTCTCGCGAGTTGTCGAGCAGGCAGATCATTGTCGAGCTCTTTCACAAAACGGCGCAGCCATTTGCGCCAGTCTTCCGTGAGTGGCGCGTCCGCAAGAATCCGCCGCAATTCCCACTGCCAACCGTCCAACCCGGCCCGCTTGTCGGGCAGAAAATCGAAGCGATCATAGTGCTTGCTGGCGACATCGTGCAGTGCGTGATTTTGGATCCGGTCGCGGATTTCTTTCAAGATGCCGATTTCGCTCATGCGCGTTTTGATGCTGCGACGGATGTCGCGTGGCGTGAACCTTGTAAACGGCTGCTGGGGATCATTGCAGAGACGATCCGCCGCTTGCGACAGTGAGCGGAATGGCATTGGACACTGAGGATCGCCGCGTTTGGGAAAGACGCAGGGGTCTACGCGCGGCATGGCCGCAAACAAGGCAATCGCCATCTCCGATAACGGCACGACGTGTCCGCGTTGCGTCTTATTTCCGGTTTTGAGTCGGTCGGCTGGAATATCCAAAACCCGTCGCTCAAGGTCGATCTCCGACCATCGCGCACCCAGGATTTCTTCGACCCGCTGACCGGTCAGCAGTAACAGACGAAACGCGGTGATGCTTTCCTGGCTCATCCCTGTCGTCTCCAAACGCTGCCAAAGTTCCCGGATTTCGTTTGCGGATAATTCCCGGTTCCCCGCCGGTCTTGGACCCGGCCGTCTTGCCAATGTCACAGGGTTGGCGTTGATGCGGTATCGCTTCCGGCGATCCTCGGTGCCCATGCCGATCTCGAAGGCGGCATGCAGAAATCGAAAAAGGTTGCTCTCGACGGCAAGTGCGCCACGTTCTCGAACTTTGCTCAGGATGTTCTCGATATCTTGAACGGTGATGTCTCTCGCGAGTTTCCCGCGCAGGAACGTTGCGATATTTTTGGGCGTTGGTGCATAAACCTTCAGACAACGGCTAAGCTGGCGGTCGTTTCAGCGGAGACAGTCCCCAGACATGTCATCGACAGTTTCTGAAAGTGGCGAAGACGCTTCCCCCAAGAAGGCGAGATACCGGGTCACCAAC
>CAIUAY010000078.1 GCA_903897335.1 uncultured Chromatium sp.
CGGCTCTGTGAGGTTATACAATCACCAGATCCCGCAAAAGGCGCTGGGACACATCGCACCGATTCAAGCACTCAAAGACTGGCAACAAACATGCCCCGAACGCTTCAAAAAGCGGGTCTATAATCTCACGGGACTTGACAGTCGGCACTCAGCTCATCGATGTCATCCTGTGCGGCATCCATCGCCGCTTGCAAGTGCATGGCATTGGCGTGATGTTCCTCGACGGCCGAAAAATCGAAATCCAGATTGAGATCCAGCGCGGGTAGATCGATGTGCAGATTACCGAGACCCGCCGCGATGTCCTGGGCATGTTTTTGCATTGCTTTCAAGTAACGCTCGCGCAGCCCTTCCAACGACAGTTCCATGACTGCTTTTTGCGCTTGCCAAGTTTGATCGACCTGCCACACCACATTTTGATAGTCCCGCTCCAAATCCTCCGGCAAGCCAATCTGCGTTGCTTTGCAGGCCAGCATCTTTCTGATGTAGGACTCGGTGACCTGATCCTCGATGGCGTCTTTCAGTTTCGTAAGTGGTGTCGTCAGCTTCAGGCTGACCTGCTCGGTGATGACGCGGGTAGCATGCTCGTGTTCACTGCGGGATTCCGCTGTCTCGCGTTGTTCCTCCTGTTCCAGCGCCTGGATGTCGAGTTCAAGCTGGCGCAAGTCTTGTCGACGCTGTTCCAGCGAGTCGCTGGAGTCGAGCTGGCACTGTTCATCCTCGACCCGTTCAAGCAGTTGGGTTTGAATGGTCGCAAGCTGGGTCAGCGGCTTGAGGATAATCTGCTCCATCGCCTCGCCACTCGTGACCATGTCCGCGATCCGCATGGCAAGGCGGTCAACCCCTGAGCGTCGGCGCTGTTCCGGGTCTTGGCTCTGCGCCCACTTCGCGCTGACGCCCATCAGGTGATCGGCGTTGGTCAAACGTGCGAGTTCATCCTGATGCTCGCCAAGGATTTTTGCGAAGCTGGATTTCACAACGTCCAGCTTGCGCTTGACGCGCTCTGCTTCGCTCAACAGTCGATCCTGAGAGTCTTCCGGTTCAAGTACCCGATCCCATTTATTAACGACAGTCAGGAATTTCTGGAAATTGCCACGCAGCGTTTCTGACATGAATTGCCATTCGGAGTCATTGCCGAGCTGATCGGTCGCCTGCACCCAGAGCGCGACATGTGATTCAGCAATGGCTTTGCGCGTAATCTGTTCGTGATGCTTGATGATCGTCTTCAATCCGGGGGTGTCGATCAGCTCCAATCCCTTCCGCAGTAAGGGATGATCAAGGAAGATTTCGATGTAATCGACCAACAGACGCGCATCAGCATTGCTGGCGTCGAGTTCGGTACCCCAGCGCATCAATGCCTGATCGTCTGTCCAGGGCACTTCCTGTGCGGGGCGGCCATCGACATAATGAATCAGAATAAAGCGTTCGCCGCGTCCGGGCGGCAGGGTGCGTAAAAACGTGTTGACCGCCGTCGTGGTTTCCAGCGCAGTGGGCAAGACTTCAATCCCAAGCAGCGCATTTAGCAGCATGGACTTCCCACGGGTAAATTCGCCAAGCACCACGAGCTTTACTGCCGTTGCATTGAGCGCATTTTCCAGCCTGCCGAAATGGGCATGAGTGGCCTTCAGCTCAGGACTGCCGAACGCATCGAACAGTTGCTGGGTGCGCATCAGATAGTCTCTGGCGGTCTGGATCTTGCGCTGACGCGAGACAAGACTTTGATCGAGTATGTTATTTTCTGTTGTGTTCATCGCGGCTCAGCATCAAACAATGATAAAAAGAGGATGTTTTGCCATGTCAGTCATGCACGATCATGTGATGATTGAAAATGCACCAGGGTGGTCGAATCAAGAAAACAGCGCCGATAGTTTAACTGCAACTAAAAGCACACGAATTGCATTCGATCACATTTCGTGCGACGCGCAAACGCGACATCTCGCACAACATTCGACTGACCTGAGGAACACGGATGGCCGCACCGAAAACCCGTACTGCCTATGTCTGCAATGCCTGCGGCGCACGTCATCCGAAATGGGCCGGTCAGTGTGCCGACTGCGGGATCTGGAACAGTCTGGTTGAGGTCGCTGAATCAGCGCGTCCGCTGGTGCGAAGCGGTTATGCCGGTGCAGCGGACGCGGCGCGGATCGAAACCCTGTCCGACATCAGCCCTGAAGAGCGCTCACGCATTCAGAGCGGCATCGGCGAGCTGGATCGGGTTCTGGGTGGGGGGCTGGTGGCTGGATCGGTGGTGCTGATCGGCGGCGATCCGGGCATCGGTAAATCGACCCTGCTGCTGCAAGCCTGCGCGGCGCTCGCCAGCAGTCTGCCAGTACTCTATGTCAGCGGCGAGGAATCGCCCCAGCAGATCGGATTGCGGGCGCGGCGGTTGGGGCTGGTTGGCGATGGCATCCGGCTACTGGCTGAAACCTGCGTCGAGCGCATCCTCGCTCATACCGCCAATGAGCGCCCACGCATCATGGTGGTCGATTCGATTCAGACGCTGTTTACTGAAACACTGCAATCGGCTCCCGGCTCAGTGTCGCAGGTGCGCGACGCGGCAGCGCAACTGGTGCGCTTTGCCAAACAGCAGGATACCGTGGTGTTTCTGGTCGGTCATGTCACTAAAGACGGCTCGCTGGCCGGGCCACGTGTACTGGAACACATGGTCGATACCGTGCTCTATTTCGAGGGCGAACACGGCGGGCCGTTTCGGATCGTGCGCTCGATCAAGAACCGCTTCGGCGCGGTCAACGAACTGGGCGTGTTTGCGATGGGCGATCACGGTCTGCGCGAGGTCAAAAATCCATCGGCGATCTTTCTGTCACGCCACGAGCAGCCAGTCTCCGGCAGTCTGGTGATGGTCACGCGAGAGGGTACCCGTCCACTGCTGGTTGAGGTGCAGGCGCTGGTCGATGAAAGCCCGCTGGCCAATCCGCGCCGGGTTGCGCTGGGTCTGGATCAGAACCGGCTGTCGATGCTGCTCGCGGTGCTGCACCGTCACGGCGGGGTTGGTCTGTTCAACCAGGATGTCTATGTCAACGTCGTTGGCGGTGTGCGCATCGCCGAAACGGCGGCTGATCTGCCGGTGATCATGGCGGTGCTGTCGAGCTACCGCGACCGTCCGCTGCCGCTGGATCTGGCGGTGTTTGGCGAAGTGGGATTATCGGGTGAGGTGCGACCCGTGCCTAACGGCTCGGATCGACTACGCGAAGCAGTCAAGCACGGCATCCGCCGTGCCATCGTGCCCAAAGGTAACGCGCCCAAGGAAGGGGTGGAAGGATTGGAAATTGTCGCAGCGAGAACGTTGTCAGAAGCCTTGGCGGCGGGAGCCTGATGAGTGCATGACACCGAACACGGACGACCTTGAGATTTACCCAAAATGTCGCCTTCCAAGTGTGACATCAACTGACGTTCACACTGGAGATGATGATGCAGACGATTCCGCAGCAGGAAGATACCGCCGAGGGTAGTGCCCTGAACCTGGATATTTGATATTATTAATCGATATTTCATGATTAATAACTTTGCAGGGTAAGTGATCAATGGCTCTCGTCGCTGTTCAGTGTCCACATTGCGGTAAAC
>CAIUAY010000079.1 GCA_903897335.1 uncultured Chromatium sp.
GAACAGCTCGTCTAGACTCATGGTGGCGGCTCCTGGAGCAATGGGATTGGCCTCCTAAGAACCTGAGCCGGTTCTACTCCAAGGGCTGCTGCCTTCTGCCTTATCCAGAACTGAAGTTAGTAAGTTTGCTGCGGCTTTCTGGCGCTGACCGCGCTAAGATTCCACTTAAGACTCAGCAATCCAGGTCGCGCAATGGACATCGAACTGATCGAGATTCAGGAATTCCTGACCAATCATCCACCCTTTGACCAACTCCCGACAGAGATCCTGGCGCGTTTGCCAAAGCGTCTCTCGGTGCGCTATTTCCGGCGTGGGACGTCCTTTCCGCCTGATGACGCCGATCAGCCCTGCCTCTACATCCTGCGCAAGGGCGCAGTCGAATTACGTAATGCGCAAGGTGATCTGGTTGGCAAACTGGCTGAGGGTGATCTGTGCGAACGGCATTGCCGTCAGTCATCCCAGGAGGAAGTCGGCGAGCAGGGCGTGACCGCCGAGGACACGCTCGTTTATGCCTTACCCTGCGCCGTCCTGACACAGTTATGTAACGAACATGCCGCCTTTGCCGAACATTTCAGGCAGTCTGTTTCAAACCGTCTGCGCAAAGCACTGGATGTCATGGTCGACGCACCGTCTACCGGCACCGCACTGATGACGGTTCGTGTACGCGAGATGGTGCAGCGTGAACCCATTACCACGACGCCTGAAACCAGCATCCGCGAGGCGGCGCGGATCATGTCTGAGCATCAGGTCTCCTCGCTGATCATCATGGAGGGCGACCGGCTGGCCGGCATGATCACTGATCGTGATCTGCGTCGCCGCTGCATTGCCGCCGGGCTGCCAACCGAGCGCCCAGTGCGCGAGATCATGACTGAGACATTGCAAACCGTGGACATGGAGACACTGGGTTTTCAGGCACTCATCACCATGACCCGGCTGAACGTCCACCATTTGCCCGTGCTCGATGGCGGGCGGGTGGCCGGGCTGCTGTCCTCAACCGATCTGACACGCTACCAGAGCGCCAATTCAGTCTATCTGGTTGGAGATATCCATCGCGCCAGGTCGGTCGAGGCGCTGGCGCGGATCAGTGCCAAGATCGCCGAACTACAGGTGCATCTGATCACCGGCGGGGCAACCGCCAACCCGGTCGGTCAGGCGGTGAGCGCCATCACCGACGCCATCACGCTGCGTTTGATCGAGCTGGCAGAAGCCGAACTGGGCACGCCTCCTGTGCCCTATGCCTGGCTGGTTGGTGGTTCCCAGGCGCGGCGCGAGCAGTCATCACATTCCGATCAGGACAATGCGCTGGTGCTGGCCGATCATGTCAAGCCCGAGGATGACGCCTATTTCGCGGCGCTCGCCAAGTTTGTTAATGATGGTCTCGACGCCTGCGGTTTCATTTACTGCCCAGGCGATGTGATGGCGTCCAATCCGAAATGGCGTCAGCCGCAGCGCATCTGGCACAAATATTTTGCCAACTGGATCATCACGCCGGAACCCATGGCGCTGATGCTCTCCAGTGTCTTTTTCGATCTGCGCCCGCTGCACGATCCAGACAATCTCTATGCTGAATTGCAGGAGCGGATGCTGGAGCGATCCCGCTCTAACCGGATCTTCATCGCCTATCTGACCGCCAATGCACTGAAAAACCGTCCGCCACTGGGCTTTTTCCGCAATATCGTCCTGATTCAGGGTGGCGATCATGACCATACCTTCGACATCAAGCACCGTGGCACGGTGCCGATCATTGATCTGGCACGGGTCTACGCCCTGTCCGCCGGTCTCCCTGACATCAATACCATCGAACGTCTCCAGGCCGCTGCCGACTGCGGCGCACTGAGCCGGGACGGCGCCGCAAATCTGATCGACGCGCTTGAATTCATTGGCACGCTGCGGATGCGCCATCAGGCTCGCCAGTTACGCAGTGGAGGCAAAGCGGATAATTTCGTTTCGCCAGACGCGCTGTCACCGCTCGAACGGGGGCATCTCAAGGAAGCGTTCCTGCTGATCAACACGATGCAGGAATCATTGGGGCAGCGTCATCAGACCGGGCGCTTCAGCTAGGATCCGCCAATGCATCATGCATGGCTCGACTGGCAGCGCCGCTGGCACCTGCGGCACACGCCGCCAGGGCCATTGCGCGACTATCTGCAACAGCCCCTAGCGCATCCGCGCACGGATTATCGTCAACTGGACTATGTCGCCATTGATCTGGAAACCACCGGGCTTGACTGTCGCCGCGATCTGATTTTAAGCGTGGGATATGTGATCGTGCGCGGGATTTGTATCGATCTATCCACAGCCTATCATCGCGTGGTACGCATCGACCGTTCCATCCCGGAGGCAAGCGCAGTCATCCACCAGATCACCGATGACCAGTCAGCGCAGGGCTGCGAACTTAGCGAGGCGCTGGCAGATCTGTTGCCGGTACTGGCGGGCAGGATCATGATCGCCCATCACGCCAGCATCGAGCAGAACTTTCTTGCCAATGCCTGCAAACGTTACTGGGGACAGGGACTTCCGCTGCAAATTATCGACACCCAGGCGCTGGCGCTGCGCACTTTCGAACGTCGCCAGATCCCTTTTAAGGTCTCCGACCTGCGCCTGCATGCGCTTGGCAACCGCTACAATCTTCCCCGTTATGGTGCCCACAACGCACTCAGTGATGCACTGGCTGCGGCTGAACTCTTTCTGGCGCAGGCGGCCTACAGGGATGACGGACGAGGTTTGCCGCTGGCTGATTTCTTGTGTTAAAGAATTGCTGATTTTTTTCACAAAAACTCGATTCGTGTTCATAACAAATAAGCTTATGCAAAAATTCGTACACAAACGCCATTGAATCAGCGTTTCCTAAAAACCATGCCTCTGCGCCAACTTTATTCCGTTCCCGCCGGCCTGCTGCTCGGCATCGCACTGGCGCTGTTGCTGCCTGCCGACGCGCCTTACGTTGCCTGGCTGGGGCAGATCTTCATCGCGCTTCTGAAGCTACTGATCCTGCCGCTGATCCTGGTGTCGATCTTTGCCTCGCTGGCCACTGGCGACAATCTGCGACGTATCGGCGGGCGTACCTTTTTGTATTACGTCGCCACCTCTGCCGTCGCGGCGTCCATCGGCACCCTGCTCGGTCTGGCGTTTTCGCAGGATCTACCTGCCGGTCTGCTGCATCTGGAACAGGTCGCGACGACCGGGGTGGCATTCAGTCTGGATCGGCTGGTTGATAACTTCATTCCCAGCAATCTGTTTGCCTCGCTCACGGCGGGCAACGTCCTGCATATCGTTTTCGTTGCTGTCATCGCGGCACTGGCCACCCGACGGCTTGCTGTTGCCCATCGTGTCACGCTGATCGCCGGGGCACAGGCGCTGGATGCGCTGCTGATGCAGACCTTGAGCGGGGTGCTGGCGGTGGCTCCGGTCGGCATCGCGGCACTGGTCTACGGTAGCCTGGCCACGATGGACTGGGCTGGCGTGTTTCAGTTGCGTGCTTTCGTGTGGGCGGTGGGGTTAGCAGCCTTGTTTCATGCGCTGCTGGTGATGCCCGTGTTCTATTGGCTGCGGGTGCGGCGCTCGCCCTGGCGTCTGATCGCCGCCTGCCGTGAGCCGCTCTTGACCGCGCTCTCGACAGCCTCCAGCAATGCCACCTATCCGGTGTCGAAACGTGCGCTGGAAGCCTTCGGCGTCAGCGAAAAAGTCACCAGCCTAACCCTGCCACTGGGTGCGACGCTCAACATGCACGGCTCGGCGCTCTATCAGTCGATTCTGCTGATTTTCATGTCGCAACTGGCGGGAGTCGAGCTGACCACGCTCCAGGCAGTCTTCATCGTGCTGCTGACGATGGCCTCTTCGGCGGGCACGGCGGGCATTCCCAGTGGCGGGATTGCCATGATGGCTTTCATGCTCAGTCTGCTTGGACTTCCGCCGACCTATCTGGCGCTCTATCTGATCGTAGACCGCTTTTTTGATTATCCAATCACCGCCATCAATGTCTGGGGCGATCTGGTGGTGGCGGCCATCGTGGATCGCGAGGTCGCGGATGATGCAGCAACCGACCACTGACACCGGGATTGCGCTCTGGATGCACTCTCCCACACTGGCAGAGTACACTTGCGCTATGTTTTGTGGATCAGGATTTCAGTCAAAGCATGGCGATAACGCGACCATTTCCCTTCATCCTGCGCATATCCCTGACGCTTGCACTCTGTCTAACAGCATCTCTGCTGCCCGTCATCGCGACTGCCGCCGCTGACTGCCGGACGGGTGAGCAGTCGCATGTCTGGACGGCACCCCAACATCCCCAACCGGGCGATCCGCTAGAGGTGATGGCAGTGGCGACCGACGGCGTATTGGATCAGCTTCTGGTCACCGATCCCACTGGGCGTCACACGACGCTGCGCGGCACCCCGAACGGTGGGCCGCCTTGGTCGCTCGCTGGCACCCTATTTCGTCCGACTGCTGGAACCTACCGGATTGAGGCCGCCCGCAATGGGCAGGTTGTCGCCTGCGAAGACATCGAGATCGGCGGTATGGCGAATCGGCCGGATAGCCACGCCTGGAATCTGGCCACTGAGGCGTTCTACGCGGCCTGGATCGAGCATCTGTTCGATGCGCCGCCCGATCAGTCGCTGAGTGCCGACTCGCTTGCCCCGTTTTTACGCAATCCTGAGCGCAATTTCCTTTACAACTCACAGGGCGCAGGTGAAGATAATCGCCTGCCCGCCGCGCCGGACTGCGCGGATCTGCCCTATTTTCTGCGTAGCTATTTCGCCTGGAAACTGGGTCTGCCGGTTGCCTATCGCGCCTGTGGCCGGGGCAGCCGTAGCAACCCACCACGCTGTGAAGCTCAGGTCATCGAACAGCGTTTCACCAATGCACCGGTTTCAGCGACCAGCTTCCGCGAGGTGAGTCAGCAGATCATCAACACCGTCCACTCCGGTAGCGCACGCACCGGCTTAACCGACGAGGCGACCGATTTCTATCCAGTTTCGCTGGAGCGCGAGAGCCTCTGGCCAGGAACCATCTACGCCGACCCTTATGGACATGTTCTGATTCTGGTCAAATGGATTCCCCAGCGCGGCAACCAGAGCGGATTGTTGCTGGCGGTCGATGCCCAGCCGGACAACTCGGTCACGCGCAAGCGGTTCTGGGAAGGAACCTTCCTGTTTGCCCAGACGCCGAGCAGTGGCCCTGGCTTTAAGGCGTTCCGGCCACTGGTACAGACCGGTTCCGGGATGCGTCCGGCGTCGAACAACGCTCTGGATGGTTCTAATGGCCTGCCGCCCTATTCCACCGCACAGGCACGGCTTGCGCCGGATGATTTTTATGCTCGGATGGAACAGCTCATTAACCCGGACGGACTCAGCCCGGAGACGGCCTATGAGTCCACACTGGATGCGCTGATGGAACAGCTTGAGACCCGTATCACCTCGGTGAACAACGGCGAAACCTACATGCGCGCTCATCCCGGCGCCACGGTTTCCATGCCGAGCGGCTCGGCCATCTTCGAGACCATTGGGCCTTGGGAGGATTACGCCACCCCGTCACGCGACATGCGTCTGCTGATCGCCATGAAGGTACTTAAAGGACTGCCTGATCGCATCCGCCGCTATCCACAACTCTACGATCTCCTTGGCGAAAACTCAGAAACAGCCGCCGTCCGCATCGAACGCCTGCATGACCAACGGCTCGACGAGCGTTTCATCACGTATACCCGCAGCGATGGCAGCCCCTCGCGGCTCAGTCTGCGCGATCTCTACCGCCGTCGGGCGGGGCTGGAAGTGGGCTATAACCCGAACGACTGCGTGGAACGACGCTGGGGAACAACGCCAGATACCCCCGACAACGCTACCTGTCGCCGTCAGGCACCGCTTGAGCAACAGACGCGGATGGAAGACTACCGCGCCTGGTTCCACGACACCGTCAGGCCGCCACGCTGATGCTCAATGACATCGCCCATCAGGAACACCTATCCGTGCCGATTTCAAGCGCCATGCAAGTCTGGCTGAGACCAACCCTAATCCTTGTATCCTGTCTTGCGCTAATTGCCTGCGGGAGTACGCCGGAACATCCCGGCACCGCAGGCAAGTCTCAATATGGCACATGGGGCGGCGTTCTGATCGGCGCACCGCCTGCGCCAAATCCCCGGCTCAGACAAGCCATCATCTCCCGCGCCATGCAGGAATGGGAGTTCTTCGACCGTCAGATCGTGGTATTCAAAGGCAGCGAGGAGAGCATTCCGCACGTTGGCGCCTGGGAGGATGATGGAATACGTCAAAGCAGTCGTGTTAATACGTATTGGCGCGCCGCCGGACAGCCGGCACTCAACGGGATGGACTGCCAGGAACCCTGGTCAGCGGCCTTCATCAGTTGGATCATGCAGTCCGCTGGCGTCCCCGAATACCAGTTTCCACGCTCGCCAAGTCATTCGGTGTATCTCGCCAGCCTGATCGAGCAGGCTGACATGCCGGATCGCTGGTTCGTGCCCCGGCGCATCACCGATTACAGCCCCAAACCGGGCGATTTGATCTGTGCCTATCGTGGTCAGTCGCGTCCACGCATGAGCAATGGCTATACCAGCGCCCCGGCGCTGGATGGCATCAAATCACATTGTGATCTAGTCGTCGCCAAGAATCCACGTACGCTGGAAGTCATCGGCGGCAACGTCCGTAACTCAGTCTCCCGGACGACTCTGGAGGTCGATAGTCAGGGTCATATACAACCGACTCCACGCCGTCCCTGGTTTCTCGTCATGGAAAATCGGTTGTAGTGTCAAGGATCATCGCATCGAGAATCACGTTTCATGACGCGAGTTTAAACTCGAAGTGCAACGCTGATTAACAGGTTGGGCGGGCGAGATGCGCTAGGTCGTGTTAACGCTACTTGACCCAGGAGGGGTGCAGCCGCGACACTCGTGGGATGCAACTGACCCGCGAACCATTCGAACGGATCGCGTATCTGCTGCCGCGCCAGCGCGGCAACATGCGCCTGGACAACCTTACTGTGCTCAACGCCATCCTGTCCGTGGCAGCCAACGGCTGCACGTGGCGGGCGCTGCCGAGCCATGACGGCTCTTGGCACACCGTTGACACGCGCCTGAGTCGCTGGGGATCTCCCTGATTTCAGGGGGTAGCGTTTCTTTTTATATGTCAAGACCCGTGTAATTATGTACCGAGAAGGAGCTATCCGTTGTTCCAGGCTCGCGAGGCGCTGCGCACACTCCGCGATGAGATGAGAGTGACCAAGCGCCCCCAGTCAACGACGCCTTCATCGATCTGACGGGACAAACTGACC